>CAYJCI010000195.1:0-4250 GCA_964368595.1 uncultured Desulfovibrionaceae bacterium | reverse complement strand
TATATTTTATGCACCGCCATGAGCGGCCTTAAGTTGCCCACAGGCGGCTTTTATGTCTTGGCCTTTGCTTTTGCGTATGATGGCGGTTATATTTTTGCTCCAGAGGTATTTTTCAAATTTTAGTATACGGTCTTCGCTAGGTGCTTTGTAGGGAGCGCCTTCAGCTGGGTTGTAAACTATTAAATTTAGTTTGCCTTTTACGTGTGAGACAAGGTGCACTAGTTCTTTGGCGTGTTCTATATCGTCGTTTACGCCGCCAAGTAGTAGGTATTCAAACGTAATGCGCTCGCGTGTTTTGAGTGGATATGATTTTAGTGCATTTACTAGGTCATTAAGGGGCCAGCGTGCGGCTTTGGGCATAATTTGTTCACGAAGGGCTTGGTTGGGTGCGTGTAGTGAAATGGCGAGGTATGCAAGGCCAGATTCGCCAAGCTCTTTTAGGCCTTTTTCAATACCGCAGGTGGAAACGGTGATGCGCCTTGGTGAGAAGTTAAGCCCATGGTCTTCGTTTAGGCTTTCAAGTGAGCGTAAGGTTTCTTTGAAGTTAAGTAGTGGCTCTCCCATGCCCATGAAAACGAGGTTGCGTAGTATGGGGTGGTCGGGGCGAGTATCGCCAAGGTATTCACGTGCAATTAAAATTTGGCCTAGGATTTCGCCGTGGGTCATATTGCGTTCAAAGCCCATGCTACCAGTGCTACAGAAGGTGCAGGCCATGGCACAGCCCACTTGTGATGATAGGCACTGGGTGAGGCGTTTTTTGCCATCGCGTGAGGTAGCTGGGATGAGTACGGTTTCAACTTCGGCGCCGTCTGCAAGAGCGAGCAGGAATTTTATGGTGCCATCTTTGCTTTTTTCTGTGGTTTTGATGCTAGGCCAGATGATTTGGGCACATGCTTTGAGCTTTTCACGGGTGGCTTTTGAAACATTGGTCATGCTATCAAAATCACGGGCCATTTTTTGCCATAGCCATTGCCAAACTTGCATGGCTCTGAACTTTGGTTCACCAATGCTTAGCATATAGGCCTCAAGCTCAGGCAATGTCATATTAAGTATATCTATCATTTTTAATTATAAAATTTTTAGGTTATAATTTTTGGATATATGAATTGCCATATTGCCGCAAGATTTTTCCGTAGCGATTACAGTAATAATTTATAGGTTGTTCAAAAAGTGCTAAATGCAAGGAAGTGTGAAATTTTAGGAGGGGAGTGGGGTTCTTTCCCCCATGACCTGACTAAAATGTTGCACTAACGAAGCAGATAGTTCTTTTTCAACAACCTATAATTAGCCGACGTGCTTTTGGGCATAAGCCTTCACAAACTCCTCGGCATCGGTCATGCTTTCAACTTCACCGGCAATTTGAGCTTGCAATAAAGCATCACGAATTTCGCCAATAATTGGGCCGGGTTTAAGAGTTGTATGAGTCATAATTTCATTGCCATTTAGTAGTGGCTCAAGCATTTGCTCTGGTGTTTCAGCACGGGTTAGATACTTCATATTATGGTTAAAGTATGTGTAACTACCATTGCGGGCTTTAATATCTGCGCGGCACATTTCAATTAAGCGTGGGTATTCGTCCAATGCTTTGAAGCGGCGTATGCCACGGTCTGTTAGCATGAAGTGGAAGCGCATGTGGTAAAGCACAAGGTGGCAGATTAAGTCTATGTCTTCTGGTAGAAAGTGCAGGCGGCGCAGAATTTCTCTGGTAACCTTAGCAGCCACGCGGTGATGCTGATAGAAAGTCCACATATTATTGAAATATTCACCAGTATGCAGCTTGCCAACATCGTGGAATAGCATGGCAAGTGTGCCAAGCCAATCGTAGTGGAATTCCTCTTCAGGGTAGCGCTTCATGCATTCGATGGTGTGTTCAAATACTGTTTCTTCTTCACCTGAGTCATTTTTAATTTGTTTGATGCATGAAAGAGCTGAAATTTCGGGGATTAGACCTTGTAAAATATGGGCATCGTGCAATAATTTTACAAATTTCCACATGGACTCTGCGCTAACTTTACGCCATTCGTCCATAATATCATGCATGGAAACATAGTTTAATACTGATGAGCTTGCGCGCACAATGGCAACCCAAGTGTTGGGTGCAACTGGTAGGTCAAAATTTGCGGCAAAGCGCAAGGCGCGAATAGCTAAAAGGTAGTTATTGCGGAGTGTTTCATCAGGTAGTCCGATTAAGCGAACGGCGCCCCCTTTGCTTATTTCATCAAAGCCTTCGTAAACGTCAACGGCCTCTGGTGTGCTAAAGCGGGTAAGGCGCATAGTGATGCGCTGTTCCATGTTCATATCACGCACCATGCGTGGTGTAATGCGGATTAGGGCATTATCTGGGTGAGTTGCTCCATCAACAATGAGCTTGTAGAATAGGAAGGTGATGCCATCTTTAACTAATGAGGCCATGTAGCGCTCTTGCCCCTCTGGGGTGGTGGCTTCTGGCAGGAGTTTGCAAAGAGTCTCTGCATCTGGCTCGCAAGCAATATCAATAAATATATGGTTTGCATCTGGTTGAGCTAGGCGACGTTGTAATGGGGCATTGATGACGTGAGCGTCATAGCCATTACGTAATAAAATTTTGCAAAGTGTAACTGCTTCTTTATGAGCGTGTAGCATTTGTACTCTCCTTAGTATTCTACCGTGAAATTTATTTTGTGCTTTAACAAGGGTAAAAGTCAAGTAAAAATACATATTATGGTATGGCGCTATAACGTTAATCGATTATAGAAAGTTTTAAATTAAATTGATTTATTTTGATTTTCATAATTCTTCAGACTTCACCCCGTATTTTGGTGCTGGTTTAGGCCTAGCCTTTGTGCATCAGCATTTTGAGGGTGTTGGAAATGAGTTGTATTTTAATAATACAAACTTTGCATGGCAAGTGGGTGCTGGTGTGGCTTATGCTTTAAATGAAACTGTAAGTGTTGACCTTGGTTATCGCTTTATTAGTTATGGTACAAGTAGAATGGAAACCGTGGGTTTGGAAACTTCCGCTTATGGCTCCGGTCATGAATTTGCATTAGGCTTACGTTTCAACTTCTAGTTATGTAAATATTACAGGTTATTAAAAGTCCCGTGGCTAAAGCCATGGGGCTTTTTTGTGGCTGAGAGTGTTAGGGGTTAAAACGTAAACTACTTAAGCTAGAATAAAGTGCCATACTATGTAGCGGATAAGATTGTTTATAGGGATAAATCTTTGCCTACCATTAAAATATGATTGACTAGCTTTGAGAAATAGCAGAAAATCGCCTACAAATTTTTTTGGGGGAAAGTATGAAAAGTTTTAAATTAGTTCTTGTTTTGTGTTTATTGGTGATGGGGCTAATGGTTGCTCCTGCTCAAGCTGAAAAAACTGGCATGTATGTTGGTGTGAAATTTCTTGACTCTATCCAAACCATAAAGGGTGAAGATGAATCTAGAGGCGCAAACACTGTTGGTGGCGCTCTGTTTGCTGGTTATGATTTTAATACAAAGTATGAAATTCCAATTCGTGCTGAGCTTGAGTATGCTTTGCGTTCAAACCTAGTTGTTCGCGCTTATGCAGAAGATACATTATTTAATGCTCAAACTTTGCTTGCTAATTTTTATTATGATTTTCATAATTCTTCAGACTTCACCCCATATGTTGGTGCAGGTTTGGGTTTAGCTTTTACTAGTTTGGAGATGGATACTCCTGAATGGAGCAATTTAGATGCAAATAGTACTAACTTTGCTTGGCAAGTTGGCGCTGGTGTGTCTTATGCCTTCAACGAAACTATTAGCGCCGACCTTGGTTATCGCTATATGAGTTTTGGTTCATCAACCATTGAAGATGAAGAGAATCTTAATAGTGTTTTTTCTTCTGCTCATGAATTTAGCTTAGGTATTCGTTTTAGTTTCTAGTGTGTATATAGATTAAAGTTAAAAGGCCCATGGCGAATGTCATGGGTCTTTTTTTTGTGCTGTGGAAAAATTTGGAAGCGGCTAGAATTTTATATGGAATATAAGCTTTGCTCGCTGTTAAAAGTTTTTTGGTGAGGGGAGCAAGGCGAAGCCTTGTGGGGAGGGGAAATTTTTCAAAAATTCCCTCCCCATCAAAACAAAACAAAAACAAAATATAGATATAAGTACAACAAAAAGCCCTGCCAACGAAAGTTAGCAGGGCTTTATATTTAGGCAGTTTTGTGAAGCTTAGTTATAGTCAAAAGTACCAGCTTCTTTTTTCACCTCAAGGGCGATTTTCCAAAGTATGGAGAGTACTAGTA
>CAYJCI010000194.1:0-4255 GCA_964368595.1 uncultured Desulfovibrionaceae bacterium | reverse complement strand
ATTAAAAAATGTTATTATTTTAGTAGTTTTAACTGTTTTTCAGCGTCGACTAATTAACCATTGGGAAAAAGCTCAATATAAATGCAAGTTAAGCTACATATCTATTAATTGCCAAGCTGCATGCGGCTCAAAATTTCAGTAAGTTTAGCCGTTTTCACAGGGTCAGCGTAGCTTAAAATTTCGCCAGCTTGCTTTGGCTTCATGCTTGACAAAATTTTGACTGCAATATTTTCATCCATTGTTTCAAGTGCTTTAGCAGCTTGCTTTGGCTTCATATTTACATACATATTGGTTAGAGCACCAACTTTATTGCCTTCCACTGTCTTAGCTTCAGTTAACATGCCTTTTACTTTCTTTTCAGCAGCTTGTAGTTCTTTTAGGCGCTGTTCAGTCTGCTTTTTAAGCATAAGCAATTCTTGCTCACGCCTTGCCAACTCTTGCTGCATTTGATTTGGATCTTCCGGCGGCACGTAGGCATTAAGATTTGGGGTTGGCGGATTAGGGTTAGGTACTAAGGGGTTGGGCTGTACAACGCCAAGCTGTGGGCCAGCAATACCAGCAGGAAGCACCTGTGGAACTGGCTGGGCAGCAGCCGCATTTTTGCTTGGTTGTGGCGGACTAAATGGAGTCGGAGCCGCAGAACTTGAAGCTGCAGGAGGTGGCGGAGAATCAAGAGTCGCCGCATAGGCCACTTGGTCAAGACCAAGGCGCGGGAAGGGCAATGACTTCAGCGATAAAATATTATCCCACCACTTGGGGCTTGCTTGCTCAGGTTTTTTAGGCATCATGGGGGCTGTTGTTGCTATGGCTGTTTCTGGCATATAGCTTAATGTAGCCTTGGCTTTTTCACTAGGCTTATGTTGCTTTGCAGCCAAAACTGCGGCAGAGCCTTGAGGATTTTCTTGCACAGCAACAGTTGCCGTATTTTCTAAAGCATTAGCTTGCATGGCGCTTGCTTCCACTGGCTTAACAGCTGCTGGAACTTCGTTTTTAGGTGCTTGGTCAGCCGGTAAAGTTTCAACTTTAGCAACTTGGCTTGCGCTTTTGCTTTGTTCATCTTTCAAAAAGCTTAAAACATCAAACTCTGGCAAAGAATAACCAGAGGCAAGGGCAACAAGTAAAGCTACCTTTACCATGCCAAAACACATAAGCCAGCGACAAACTTTAGAAAGTTGTGATTGCATGGCGGAGGGTTGCTGTTTCATCATTGATTTTTCTTTCATGTTCTTTTTGCGCAGCATAATAACGCTCCTGCTGTTTTTCTTTAAGCTTTTCCATTATTTTACAATCTTTTGCACGCATTATCACTAAGGTGCGGCATTGATTTACAAGCTCGTTTAAGTGACGCAGTTTTAGGGATGTATTGGAAATATCTTCACGTAATCCCTTAATATAATTTTCTAATAACCATCTTGTAGCGTGGTCGCTGTCAACGTTTTTATACAAATCACCTTCCATTTGGGCAAGCTGATCTTTGAGGGTTTGCATGCGTCCTTCTTCTTGAAGGTATAATCGCTCAGCTTCAGCCAATTGTATTTTGGCTTGTTCCTCCAGTTGTCCCCTATAATCAAGGATTTTTTGCATTCCAAACTTAAATGACATATTACTCCCCGTCGCTTATGTGACAGTATAATACTCTCATTGCAAAACTTGCGCCAAATGCATTTGGAGCTTTTAATTTTTTATATTTTACTAGCCAAAACTTAATATTGCTTTGCTTGCAAAAGTATCTTAAAAAATCTTATGCTCATTAGACGAAAAAACAAAGGCCCACTCATTTCCGCTGATTGTGACCACCCAGTTATGCGAATGGTCATGCTCATGGGGATTTTTGCCATGACTGCCTCAGCCTTTTGGTGGCATTTTGAAAGGCGCATTGCGGAAATCATTCCCCCTGACGGTTCATACCTTATTATAAATGAAGATAAAATCCTACAAAAAGAAGACCTTAAAAAGCTTAATGCTTGGCGTGATGCTTTTTATGATGAATGGGGCATGCGCGTCTTAATTATGGCTAGTGCTGGTGAAGCTTTATTGCCAGAATTTAGCGGCCCAACGCTTTTTGTTGGTGTGGGGCTTGAGCATAATCAAGCAACAATTGTCTTTCCCCCGCTTGCTCGCAAAGCCCTCGGTGAAGGTTTGCGAACTGTCACAGAAGAAAAACTCGCCCAATGCATAAAGGAAACTCCTGCTGGTGCTTGCTTAGACGAGGCTATGCAATCTTTATGGGCTGGCTTTGAATAAACATTTTTTTGTGAGCAAAATAAAACATATTTAAGCTGTGGACTCTTCCACAGCTTTATTTTTTTGATTTTGCATAACCCAAAAACTTTGCAAGCATACTGAAAGTATAATAACACCTAGCCCCAAGTAAAAAGCAAAATTAAGCTCCCTTGCCTCGCCTAAAAAAGCCATGGCAATGGCAATGCTATACACTGGCTCTAAATTATAGCTTAAATTCACGGTAAAGGCTGAAATATGATGCAAACATTGGATAAGCAAATAACTCATGCCAATGGTGCAAAATGTTGCAAGAATAAGCAAGAGCGAAGCATCTTTTAAAGTGGGTACAATGTAGGTAATGTCAAAATAATTTATGCAAAATGGCAAGATTAGCGTTAAAAACAACACTCCTCCACCCATTTGATAAAGCAAGGTAGCATTGTCACTATAACCATCAAAGCGTTTAATACTAATGGTATAAAGTGCTGCAAGCAATGCCCCAACAATACCAGCCAAAATCCCCATTCGATAGCGAACATCAAAAGAAAATATTAAAAGTACTCCAAGTAAGGTTAAAACACTATAAAAAAGCTCACGCCATGAAAAACGAGTGCGTAAAAATATTGGCTCACAAATGGCTGTAAAAAATCCAATAAGTGAAAAACAAACCACCCCAATGGACACATTAGAAAGCTTAATACTGGCATAAAAAAACAACCAATGCACACAAATTAAGACTCCGCTAAAGCCAATTTTCATAAAATCTTTAAGGCTAATGCGCTCAAATTTGCCACGAATAAGCAAAAATGCCCCAAAAATAATAAAGGTCATAAGCATTCTATACCAAACGAGCATAATTTCGCCCATATCAATAAGCTTGCCTAAAATGCCCGTAAAACCAGCTAATAAAATAGCTGTGTGCAACTTCATAAATGCTTTATTGGTATCTGAAAGTGGAAAAACCATAATATGCTACTTTATTTGTTCTTTAGCGAGGATGGGATAGACCCTTGGGCCTTTATTATTCATGGTGAGAGTTTGAACAATTTGTTGAAAGTTTTTACACGCACCACTTGCCACCACTAGGGCAAAATTTTTATCCTGATAGGTTAGGCGAGCAGTGCTTACAATGTCGCTTTTTGTATCAAGCAAAAAAGTAAAGCCGTCATCATCAGCCTTGGGCTTTTTACCCTGTAAGCTTTGATATAACATAATTCCTAGCTCGTTATAAGATGCGCCTTGATGTGGGGCAATGCTCACATTAATTACGCATCGCTCCTTAGGCTCGGTGAAAACATAAGTTTTGTCCTCTTCAGTCACCTGCCAATCGCTAGGAATATCAATACTGAAAAAATCATACTCCCTAACTTCGCCATGGGCTAGGTTAGGCAAGCAGAATATAATTATGGCACAAAGACCCATTAAAGCCTTTGTGCCATAGTATTTTATATTAAACTTGGCGTTTAGCACTCTTAACTTCCATGGCTTCTGGCCACATTTCGCCAGCCATTTCACGCAATTTGAATTTTTGAATTTTACCACTGGCAGTTAGGGGGAAGCCCTCAATGGTTGCAATGTAGCGGGGAACTTTGAACCATGAAATTTTGCCACGGCAAAAATCACGAACATCCTCTGGCTGGATATCAAAGCCAGGCTTTGGTATGATGAATGCCCCAACTTCCTCGCCATAAATATGGCTTGGCACAGCTACAACCTGCACATCCAAAACACCATCCATGCCAAGTAGATATTCTTCAATCTCACGAGGGTAAACATTTTCACCACCGCGAATAATCATATCTTTAATACGTCCAGTTACAGTCACATAGCCATTTTCATCCATAGTACCAAGGTCACCAGAATGCAACCAACCGTCAGGGCTAATGGCTTTTGCTGTTTCCTCTGGCATATTATAATAGCCTTTCATGACGTTATAACCACGGCACATTATCTCGCCAACTTCACCACGAGGCATTTCTTCGCAAGTGTCAGGGTCTGCCACCATAACTTCAATACCAGGCATGGCACAGCC
>CAYJCI010000193.1:0-4256 GCA_964368595.1 uncultured Desulfovibrionaceae bacterium | reverse complement strand
ACACGATTTCCAATCGTGCTCCTTAGACCAACTCGGACACCTCTCCTAAATGAGCGAAGGATTATTTACTCAAAATAATGACTCTTGGCAAGTCTTTTTCATCACTTAATATTATATTTTTATGATTTCTTGGGATAATTCTTCTTAATAATTCTTAAATTTTAGCTAGTTAAATTAAGTAGCACTAAATTCGCTTATCTCAATTAAATTAAGCAAAGCCTATAGCTTGAGCCAGTAAAAATTATTACATTACTCTTGCTTTAAGCTACGTGTCATTAAGCTTAAAACGGCTTCTTTAATGTTTTTGTCATTGTACAATACATCATAAATACTGCTAATAATTGGGGCATTTATTTTTGACTGCTTAGTTATATTATACATAGCTTCAGTGGTTTTAACGCCTTCTGCCACCATACCTAGGGTATTTAATATATAATCAAGGCTTTCACCCTTACCAAGGCGCATACCCACCTGCCGATTACGAGACAAATCACCTGTGCAAGTCAAAATTAAATCCCCCACGCCAGAAAGCCCCATGAATGTGGATTCCTGCCCACCAAGACTTATTCCAATGCGTCCCATCTCTGCAAGAGAGCGCGTAATCAGCGCGGCCCTTGTGTTATGACCAAAACCAAGGCCATCACAAGCCCCAGCAGCAATGGCAATAATATTTTTAAATGCCCCACCAATTTCAACACCCAAAACATCATCAGTAGAATAACAACGAAAATATTCTGTAGAAAAGACATCGCGCAAATATCTACCCAAATCTGGCGCTAAACAAGCAAGAACAACTGCCGTAGGAAGTTTTTTCATCACATCAACAGCAAAAGATGGCCCTGAAAGCATGGCATATTGCGGATTTTTATCGCCAAGCACGTCCAAAACAACGTGCTGCATGGTCTTGCCACTTTGAACTTCAAAACCTTTGGCAGTATTGACCAAAATTGCATTTGAACTAAAATGCTCCTTGGCAGATTGCAAAAAACCGCGCAATTGCTGAGTTGGCACAGCAAGCACAACAATATCTTTTTCAGCAAGCTCACTTACATTAGATGTAGCATAAATATTAGAATTTAATTGATATCCTTCAAGATAGCGAGGGTTTTCATGTGTATTATTAATGGTGTTAGCAAGAGCACTATCACGTAAAATGATAGAAACTTTATGCCCTTTTTCTGCTAAGGTTTGAGCAAGAGCAGTGCCCCAAGAGCCACCCCCAGCAACCGCAATATTCAATTTTTCTTGATTCATAAAAGATACCCCAGCAATCCACAGGCTTATTATATTTTTTTCAACTTCAGAGCAGACTTAACCAGTAGAAATAATTAAAATAAAAAAATAAAATAATTTCCAACAAGCGCCAATTATACTTATAATTTTTTTCAAGTAAAGTATTAAAAAACGCTTGCTTTTTGGTTTGTTGGTCTATATAGTTTTCGCTCATTACAGCAAGGGGGGGTGATTATCTTGCCCGGAGTTTTTCTAAACGAAGACGATTATAATTTCGACATCGCATTGCGTCGCTTTAAGAAACAAGTAGAAAAGGCTGGTGTACTTTCTGAAATGAAAAAACGCCAACACTATGAAAAACCAAGCGTTATGCGTAAAAAGAAAAAGGCTGCTGCCAGAAAGCGGCTCATGAAGAAAATTAGAAAGATGAACATGGGTTAATCCCTGTTTCAATCTAATTGAATTTGCTAATATTGTGCGGGGGGTTCGGTTTCGAATTCCCCGCATATGTTATCAAGCACTGAACACAAATCCAATCTCTATCCTCATCGAGGCCAATCATGACATTAAATGAGCAAATTGAAAAAGACTACATCACAGCTTACAAAGCCAAAGAACAATTAAAACTTGACGTTTTACGCTTACTTAAAACTGCAGCGAAAAACTTATTAGTTGAGATGAAACGCTCAAATGGTAGCCTTGATGATACTGAAATGATGGACGTTATTCTACGCCAAGCTAAGCAACGCCAAGACTCCATCACCCAATATCGTGATGCTGGCCGTGATGACCTTGCTGAGCGTGAAGCGGCTGAGCTTGAAATTTTACAAGCCTACCTACCAGCCATGCTCACAGAGGATGAATTAGTAGCCGCCATAGCCAAAGCCATTGCCGACACTGGAGCATCCGCACCGCAAGATATGGGTAAGGTTATGACCGCAATTATGGCAGACTATAAAGGCCGAGTTGACGGCAAAGACCTTTCAGCCAGAGTTCGCGCAAGCCTAGCCTAACATGAATACACGCACACTAAATGCTTTGGAGTTTGGCAAGATATTAGAGCACCTTGCCAACTTTTGCCTCTCTGCATCTGGTAAGGATAAAGCTCTCAACATTCGTCCTTTTACACAAGTTAATGACGCCATAAATGCAGCCAACACTTACAGCGAATTTCAAATCTGGCAAGCCGGGCAAGCTACTAGCTGTAAGCAAGATTTAGCCAAAGGCCAAGCAAAACATAAGTCATTTCAACCATCCTCCTTTCCAGATATTTCTGGAATTGACTCTTTTTTAACTTCAAAATTTAGCTTGCTTGACATTGACGCCCTATGGACATTACGCCAAGTGCTCAATTTAGCAGAACAAGCCGCAAGCAGTATCACCCCCAGCAATGAAGGTGAGCCTTGCGCTTGGCCGCACCTTCTAAGCCTTGCTAATTCTTGCCCACTACCTAGTGGATTAAATGCAGCCCTTAAACGTTGTATCAGTGATGACGGAAACTTGCGCGATGAAAGCTCACCAGAATTATTGTTGGTGCGCAGTGAGCTTAGGCGTATTCATCAAAATTGCCTGCGTAAAGTTAAAGATTTTACAGCCCAATATAATATGGGGCATTACCTGCAAGATGAATTCATGAGCTTAGCCTCAGATCGTTATGTTTTGCCGCTTAGGGCTAACTTTAAGGGTAGATTGCAAGGCATAGTTCATCATTGGTCGCAAACTGGTGAAACATGCTACTTTGAGCCCATGTTTCTTGTAGAAATTAACAATCGCTTGCAAGATTTGAAGCGTGAAGAGCGTGAAGAAGAGCGCAAGGTTTTAGAATATTTAACTAGCCTTGTTCGTGAAAATTTACCACTCATTCATAATGCAGCACGCTTGTTAACTGAGCTTGATGTGCTTTCTGCAACGGCAAAGCTTGCCCTTGCCATGACTAAGCAGTTAAATAATGAGCAAGAATGCCTATGCGTAAACCTTGTAAACAGTGAACAAGGAATATACATACCAGCTGCACACCACCCCTTGTTAGCCCTTATCGGCACCGCTCAACCCATTGATATTATTTTGCAAAACGGTGAAAAGGGCCTTGTTATTTCTGGCGGAAATGCTGGGGGTAAAACAGTTTGCTTAAAAACCTTAGGCCTTGTGGCGCTCATGACCATGAGTGGCTTGCCTGTACCTGTGGGGCGTGGAGCTTACATACCTGCTTGGACACAAATAGATGCCTTTATTGGTGATGAACAAAGCCTTGATGATCACGTTTCAACTTTCACCGCTCAAATACGTCATTTAAGTGCAGCATGGGAAGATGCCACTGCAAATAGCCTTATATTGCTTGACGAATTTGGAGCTGGTACTGACCCAACCCAAGGTGCAGCCCTTGCCCAAGCAGTGCTTGATGCACTTATTGAAAAGGATGTAACCGTTATTGCGGCAACGCACTTTCCTGCCCTAAAAACATACGCCCTTGGCCGCGAAAAAACAAAGGTTGCCTCAGTGCTTTTTGACCCAAGCACCAAGCGACCATTATTTAGACTGGCTTATGATCAGGTTGGCGCAAGCCAAGCACTTGATGTGGCAAGAGAACATGGCTTACCAGAAAGCATTATACGCAAAGCCGAGCAATACCTCCTGCTGGAAGGTGAAGATAGCTCTGCCCTACTCGATCGCCTAAACAAACTTGCTGTGCGTCGTGAGGCTGAACTTGCTAGCATCAAGGCCGAGCAAGAAAAAGCAAGCCAAAAACAAAAAAAATTACAAGAACGCCTTGAGCGTGAAAGAGCTGAGCTTTACAATGAATTGCGTACAAAAGCTCAAGAGCTTATGCATGCCTGGAAAGCAGGAAAAGTCACACACAAACAAGCGCTTAAGAACATGTCCTCCTTACGAGCAGAGGTAGCTAAACCTACAGAGAGCGAACAATCAACAAAGCCAGACTTTACCACCCTACGCATTGGCCAAGAAATTACGCATAAATCTTTTGGAAAAAAAGGTAAAATATGTGAGATAGATACACGCAAAGA
>CAYJCI010000192.1:0-4264 GCA_964368595.1 uncultured Desulfovibrionaceae bacterium | reverse complement strand
ACTAAAATAATAATATTTTAATCAAAATATTCTAATAAAATTGCCAGAAAAAAAGGGAGTGTAGCATACTTTTTTAGCGGTTTTATGACGCAAAAAAATGGTTTTTCAAGCGGAGGCTAACAAAATTGAAGCAAAGCTTAAATTTTGCGCCACGGAAAACAAGCAGGAATTGCGTTGCGTACGATTTATGTAAGGTTCGTAAACTCACCACGTAAACGGCTTTGCCGCCCGTTGGGTCGAACTTCCTGCGACTGCAAAGCGGTGTTTGGAGTGGGCGTGTCTTTCTTAAAAATGCGTGGAAACGCATTTTTAAGCATCAACTATTTAGATTTTGCCTATTTATAAGGTTGATTTTACTCAGTATTTTTTTGAGTAGCGCGTGTAATTATACCTATTAATACACCAAGATAAGCCATAACTAAAGCTTGCCACCAACGTTGAAAGAAATTATGCCCAACTATACCGCTAGCTAAAAAAGCTCCCCAACCGCACCAAAAAAACACAGCAATATGCCAATATAGATTATCCTGCGTTGCAATATTAGTTATTTTTGCAGATTTATATCGTACAATAAGCATGCGTAGTTTTTTATAACTCCAACATAAAATACCGAATAAAAAAGCCATAACAAGCAAAAATCCAACAAGGCCATTTTCACAAAGAAATTGCAAATAAATATTGTGAGGGTGGGCAAGAATTTGATGTGACTTGTTACCAACTAACTTAAGCATATCAATAACAGCACTTTGATACATCCCAAGGCCAGCACCAAAAATTGGATTTTCCTTAAATAATTCCCATGCATATTCCCACAATGTCCAGCGGTTGTCACTCTGAATTACGCTCCAAGATAGGCGTATACTTGGTAATTGTAATAATCCTATACCCCCAACTCCAAGTGCAATTAGAACTTTCCATGGTAACACTCGCCAAATCACCGCCCCTAAAAACATAGCAACTACAAGAGTTATATAAGCATTACGAGTGTAGGAAAAGAACATTAAAAAAACAGCTGGGCTTAATAAAAGCGACGTATATATAAATGATTTAATTTTTTGAGTTTGTCGTAGAGTAAGAAATATCGCACTAGCAGGAATTAGAGTTAAAGCTATATAATTGCCCACACGGTAATCACTAAATGAGCCAGTCAACCTACCACTATTTATGGCAGTGTGAAGTATAAAATCATAACCTGTAAAATATTGATAAACACCATTACAACCTTGTACAAAAAGAGCCAAGATTAAAGCCCATAAAACATGCTTTAACTCACGAATGTTGCGAACACATTCCATAGCTACAAAGGGTAAGGTAAGCGAGGTGAAAGAATGCAGAAGCACAATCTTAAAACTACCTGCAATATTTTGAGAGAACGTAATCCCAAGCACTAAAAATATATAGTAAAGTACAAAATATTTTTTTCCATCAAATAGTTTTAATGTGCTATTTTGATAATCAAGAAAATAGTAAGGCAAAAGACAAAGCAAACAAAAAACAGCAAAAAAATCACGTAAAAATGGTGTGAAGCTAAATGTCACCAAATAGAGCAAAAAAAAGCAACGCATGAGCGAGAGCCAATGCGAAGCATTTTGTAAATAAAGATTTAATTTTACAACTCTAGATGAAAACAAGATAACTCCAATAAAAAACAATAATGATTGTATAATAAATAAAAAACCTTGCAATGTCAAACAGTAACATTAAAATAATTATATATTCACGCTAGATACTTAGTAACTACAAAAAATTATAAACATCCTTAAGTAAAAGATCCGTTTTCCACTTACTTAAGTAATATGAGTTGAGAATGCTTTCACCTTGAATAACTTGCCAAACATGCGCTTTTTGTATAATGTTTCTTGCTTGCACGCATATTAATACTTACAATATAATACATTGTAATAACAGGATTTATAATGACAGTACGCCGCCCATTGGCTGAACGCCTCCGCCCAGAGCAAATTGAGCTTTTTGTGGGTCAAAGCCACTTAACTGAGCGCTTAAAAGCACTTGTAAATGCAGAGCGTTTACCTTCATTATTATTTTTTGGCCCTCCAGGTTGTGGAAAGTCAACCATCGCCCTGCTACTTGCCAAGGCAAAATCTGAGCATGTTTTACGCATAAGCGCACCAGAGGCAGGCTTACAACAATTAAGACGTAAGCTTAGTGGCATTGATATTTTAATACTGGATGAATTGCACAGATTTTCCAAAGCTCAGCAAGATTTTTTCTTACCATTAGTTGAATCTGGTGAGCTCACATTAATTGCAACCACTACAGAAAATCCATCTTTTAGCGTAACACGACAATTATTATCAAGGCTACACGTACTACGCCTTCGTACTCTTGGGCGCCCTGAGCTTGCAATCTTAGCAAAGCGCGGTGCAGAAGATCAAAACATCACCCTACAAGATGACGTTATTGATTTGCTCGCAACTGTTGCGCATGGGGATGCAAGAACTCTCTTAAACCTCATAGAATATGTAACCACACTACCCGAAAGCGAGCGTACTTTTGAACGTGTAAAGGCTGGCCTGCCTGAAATATTAACAAGGCACGATAAGGACGGCGATAGCCATTATGAGCTTGCCTCTGCTTTAATTAAATCCATACGTGGCAGTGACCCTGATGCAGCAATATATTACCTTGCTTGCTTACTTGAAGGTGGCGAAGACCCGCGCTTTATTTGCAGGCGGCTTATACTATCTGCCTCAGAAGATGTTGGCCTTGCGGATCCAAACGCCCTGCCCCTTGCCATATCTTGTCAACAAGCTATTGAATTTGTTGGCATGCCTGAAGGTTTTATTCCTTTGGCTCAAACAGTTGTATATTTAGCTCTTGCTAAAAAAAGCAATAGCACCTATGCCGCTTATCTACGCGCTCAACAAGCAATACGTAGCCAAGGTGTGCAGCCTGTCCCCTTGCATTTACGTAATGCATCAACCAAGCTCCAAAGAGAATGGGGCTATGGTAGAGAATATAAATATCCACATGACTATCCACAAAGCCATGTGGATCAAGACTATTTACCGCAAGAACTACTTAGCCGTAAATTTTATCAACCACGCACCAATGGCGATGAGGTTAGACTAAGCCAATGGTGGCTCAAAATTACAAAAAAGTATGGTGACTATAATGAATAATGCCCCTAATAATTTTGACCCGCAATTTTATACTGGCGATACCTACAATTCCCCAGTACGCGACATTAGCATAATGGACAAATTTTTACCCAATACTTGCTTTTACCTTAGGGCAATATTTGGACCTATGCTGAGCTTATGCCTTGCTGCACAGTTAAAAAAGGCTGATGACCACGCATGGGCTCTCAACAGTGCACGCATAGCCAGAACGCTTGAGGCATCTGGTTGTAAATTTTCAATAACTGGCATGGATGCATTAAAAAATATGAATGAGCCATGTGTTATTGTTGCTAATCATATGAGCACGCTAGAAACTTTTGTCCTACCTAGCCTAATTCGTCCGCATATGCCTGTTACATTTGTAATTAAAAAAAGCCTCACCACCACTCCACTTTTTGGCAAAGTCCTTGAAAGTAGAGATGCCATTGCAGTTGGCCGCACTAATCCACGCCAAGACTTCCAACTAGTGATAGATGAGGGTAAAAAAAGGCTTGAGAATGGCATGAGTGTTGTAATCTTCCCACAAAGCACTCGTTCTGTTGTATTTAACCCAGCAAAATTTAACAGCATTGGAATAAAGCTTGCCAAACACGCAAAAAAGCCTATTATCCCTCTGGCCTTAAAGACAGATGCATGGGGTCAAGGCAAATTAATGAAAGACTTTGGCCCAGTTCAAAAGGAAAAAACTATACATCTTGCCTTTGGTGAACCCATGCACATAGAAGGTAACGGCAAGGAAGAGCATGCCCAAATATGTCAATTTATTTCTCATAAATTAGAACTCTGGGCCAAGGAAGAAAGATAAAACAATCTGACCCATCATAAACAATTAAACAACAAAATTAAAATGCAAAACAATCAATCATTACGCAATATTGCTATTATTGCACACGTTGACCATGGCAAAACTACCCTTGTGGATGCACTCTTTCGTCAAAGTGGCGTTTTTAGGGCGGACCAACAGGTAGATGATAGAGTCATGGACTCCATGGACCTTGAAAGAGAACGCGGTATCACTATTGCTGCTAAAAACTGTGCTGTATCTTGGAATGATGTAAAAATTAATATCATCGACACCCCAGGCCACGCCGACTTTGGTGGTGAGGTTGAGCGCGCACTTT
>CAYJCI010000191.1:0-4288 GCA_964368595.1 uncultured Desulfovibrionaceae bacterium | reverse complement strand
GCATCAACTAATTAGTCATTGAAATATGAAGACAAGAAATGTATAATTTTCACATGCGTATTATTACTTCGATTTGTTTAGCTTTGGCCATTTGTGTATGCATTCCTGTAAAAGAGCTTTTGGCAGAGGAATTGCCCATAGAAGGTTCCTTGGAGCTTATTGTGCCCAAATCTTCACAAGAGATGGTAGATCCAAATGCTGAAGCCGCAAAGCAGTGGTATCGTTATGGTGAACCACAGGGCAATAAAGGCGAGCTTTGGGAGCAGGGCACATCAGCTGAAGAAATAAATCGCAGACGAATCCCCTCCAAAAACAACACTCAAGGAGATGCCAGCCTTGACACACGCGCTGGTATTCAAGTTCAGCTAAAAAATCTTTCTGACTACGCAAGGGAAGCTAATTCAGAGCCCATAACACTTGGTGACGGCAAAATTGAAGGGCGAGCTGATGTGGGTAAAGCCACATGGAAGCCAAGCGTTGCAGAGCCTATTAAAATTGACGAACCGATTTTAAGCTCGCAACACAGTGTAGTTGGCGCTTATGCTCAAATGGTTGATGATGACGACTTTAAAATATCTGCTGGCCCTGAGATACACCTACCTGAATCCATTGACTCTCCACTCGGTAGCAGTAGTGAACGTCCTGACAGTTCTGAAATTGGCATGGGTATGAAGCTCATGTGGGGCTTTTAAATCACATTTTCCTCTCAAGTTTTATCTTAAAAATCCGATAATATTATAGTGAAAAGTTGGCAGTTTTAGACTTCTCTCATGAAGTTTGAAATGTTTGCATGCTTTTTGCATGGAGTTTTATAGCCCTAGTATTATGGGCAAGAACTTCCGAATGAGGGTATTATTATGTCAAACACCATATCTGGCGGTATTTCATTTTCCGGCATAGGCGGTGGAACCGACTTTAACGAAGTAATAGACAAGCTCTATGAGCTTGAATCTATACGCTTAAATGGTCTTCAAGACTCGCGCGAAGAAGCGATGGAGTCTTATGAAGCCATGAGCGAGATTATTGCTGCGGTGACAGAAGCAAAGGAAGCCCTCTCCTTGTTAAACAGCCCGTCAAAATTTTTACTTAAACTTGCTGCTAGTAGTGACGAAACCGTAGCCACAGCCACTGCAGATTATAAAGCTGTTGATGGTACATTCACCGTGGACGTTGAGCAACTTGCGGCTAACTCCATTTGGGCTTCAAAAAATACATATGATAGTAAAACAGCCAGTGTAAATACAAGCGGCACTCAACAAACACTAACATACACCTATGATGGTGTAACGCGTAATATTTCTGTACCTCCAAACACCACACTTGAAGGCCTTGCCCATATGATTAATGAAGATAAGGCAAATCCTGGTGTTTCCATGCAGCTTGTCAAAACTGCCTCTGGTTATACTTTTCAAGTGGCTGGCAATGAGTCTGGCCAAGGTAAAGATATTGAAATAATACCCAATGCAAATATTGTCGGTTTTTCTAGCAGTAATAGTGTTTGGGAATCATATCCCGTTGCGCATGATGCTACGCTAAATGGAGGGCAGGCTACTGTAACGTCTGACTATAATTTAACACTTTGGGATAATACTAGCTTTAGTGTTAGTGTTGATAGTGATACCACCAATCAAGGCCTTGTAGATGCCATCAATGAAAAATATGATAGCTTGGATAGTATTGTAGGCAATGATATTGATATTGCAGAAATTGATGCCGATGGAAATCTAGTAATTGATGGTTTAAGAAAGTTTGAAGCGCCCGCAGCCAGCGTTGCACCTTCTAAAACCATGTCTTCAGTTATTGAAGGTTCATCCACTGTGGCTCTTGATGCAGAATTAGCAGCAGGAACATATGTTTTTGAAAATGATAACGTTCCACCAAAGTCTTATACAGTAGAAGTTCCGGCTGGCGAAACGTGGACTGTTCAAGAGGTGCTTACTGATCTTAATACTCAGATTACCAGTGACCCTGATGCTGTAGAATTTCAAATTAATGCTGCGGCCAATTCTTCAGGCGGTACGGACTACACCCTACATGGTTTTAGTTCTGTGCCAACAGAGCTTGGACTTGATGGCATAGCGTCTGTTACTCCAGATTATTCAGCGCCTGTAAAAGCTGGTGATGCAGTAACAAGTGGCACCATTCCAAACCCTGTGGAATTTAACATAACTTTTGATGATGGCACATCTCAAACATTTAGCGTTGATAATTCACTTGGTTATCAAGGCGTTGTTGATGCCATTAATGGAATTGGCGGTGCAGGAACTGCTCAATTAGTTAGCCTTGATCCAGCAGACCCCAATAGCAGCCAAAAACTTGTACTGAATGGCGTGGCTTCATTGTCATCTACAAGCAGTGCTTTTAATGCCAATGTAAATTTTGGTGGCTCTGTTACAGCTAGTAGTAATTTTACTATACAAACTGCCCAAAATGCAGAATTTAAAATTAATAACTTTGAGCACACCTTAACCTCAAGCACCAACACAGTTACCGACGTAATTGAAGGTGTAACCCTTAGCTTAAAAAGTGTTGGTGAAACGCAAATTGGCGTTGCCTCAGATACTGACTCAGTTAAGGCTAATATCCAAACCGTGCTTGACTCCATAAATTCTGTGCTCTTAAAAGTTAAGGATTTAACGTCAGTTACGGAAGAGCCTTCAGCCACTTATACTGATGATGCAACTCTCACTGTGGCAACACTTTCAGGTGAATATAGTGTGCTTAGCTTCCAATCTCGCATGAAAAACGAGGTTACAGGCAATCCCGCCGGCTTTAATAATATAGTTGATCCTGAAGATATTTTTTCTGGTGACTTTATTGCAACACTTTCACAAATGGGCATTAAAACAGTAAGTGATGCAGACGATCCAAACTTTGGCCTGTTTGCCATTGCCCCTTCTGGTAGTACAGAAGAAATTCAAGCACTTGACCAAAAAATGTTTGACGATGCCATAGCCAATAACCTTAATGACGTAATTAACTTTTTTGCCGCCGATGACTCAGGCACAACTTCATCAGATGACTTTGGCTATTCTAATCATATTGACGGCATTACCGAGCCAGGCACCTATGATGTGAAATATACAGTAACTGGTGGCGTGGTTAATGTTACAATTAATGGAACTCCAGCTAGTCCAAGTGATGTAATTCCAAATACTTATACAGTGGGCGGCGATGGCCCAGAGTCTGGTCTTAGCATCACCCTATATGACCTTGCAGAAGGGGAACATGAGGGCACAGTTTCCATTCAGCGTGGCATAGTGTCTAGCATGGAATCATTTTTTGAAGCTGAAATGAAGTTTTTCAAAACTGAATCTGGTGATGACCCAACACTTAGTCAAAACAATGGCGGCTTAATGATTGCTCAAAATAGTTATCAAGAACTGATTGATAGCATCGATAATCAAATAAGCAATGAAATGGATAGGCTGGAGCGCTGGGAATATAATGAGAGGATGAAATATGCAAGGCTTGATACCTTGCTTGGCGAATATAACGGTAATATGAGCGTGCTTAACAACCAATTAGCACAACTTGGATAGTGGGGTCTTTGTAAAATTACAAAGCTCATAAAATATAAAAAGGGAAAGAGAGAAAATTATGAACAAGGCAGCACAAGCGTATTTTCAAACTGGGGTCAGCACCACCGATCAAGGGCAACTTTTACTTTTGCTTTATGATGGTGCTTTGAAATTTTTACAACAAGCTCGCATCAAAATGCTTGAGAAAGACTATGCGGCAAAAGGCATACTTATATCAAAAGTAATTGATATCGTTAATGAGCTTTCAAGCACTCTTAACCTTGAAAAAGGTGGAACACTTGCTGAAAACTTAAACAATCTTTACTTTTTATGTACAACACGCTTGCTGCAAGCAAACTTAAAAATGAATGTGGAGCAATTGGACAACGTGGCCGATATTTTACAAGGCCTGCGTTCAGCCTATGCAGAAATTATTACCACACCAGAAGCAAGGCAAATGTCTGCCCAAATTTCAGCTAAACTTAATAGTGAGGCTAGCATGAGCCAGCGTAGTGCCCCATTAACAGTAAAATCTGCTCCAATTCCAGGATATGCAGGCAAAAAGCAAGCTCATGCTGCCTATGGACAAATGCAAAGTGCCGCACCGCAAATTCCCACTGGAACAGATGAATAATTTTCTTAGATTTTAAGATTTCTGAGGAGGCTTTTGTAAAAAAGTTTCCGCAAGCCCTTTTAAAATTATATTGCCTCAAGTCTTTCACAAGAAGGCTTGAGGCAATATTTTAAATGGTGTTGGCATTGCAACG
>CAYJCI010000190.1:0-4299 GCA_964368595.1 uncultured Desulfovibrionaceae bacterium | reverse complement strand
ACCTCAGCTTTGAGGTGTCCTTCAATCCTGGTGACAGGATCGATGGCTATGGTTGTCTTAGCCATATATGCCTCCTTGATGCTGGCACACAATTATGTGGGCCGTAACAACCTTAATTAGAGAAGAATGGTGACATGTCGTCTGGGAAGCCAGGTTCAACACAGCCAATACAGACAGAGTTAGCAACACACCAGTTAACGCCATTCCACTTACGTTTGAATGAGTCACAGAATGCGCTTGGGCCCTTACAACCTAAGTCATAACGACAGCCAGTTTTATCTGTAAAGGTAGCACTCATCTTACCTTCGTCATAGGCAGCAACATATGGACAGTTTTCATGTACATTTGCGCCGTAGAAAGGTGTTGGGCGACCTTCAGAGTCAAGAACCTTAACAACTTCACCAAGACCACCAGCAAGACCGTGCTTACCAATAAGGTCAAGCGCAAGTGTTACTGTGCCAACAATCCAATCTGGTTGCGGTGGGCAACCTGGAAGGTTAACTACAGGGGTGGCGATTTTGTTTTTCTTCAAGAATGCGCCAACGCCAAGAGCTTCAGTTTGTGAACCCTTAGCAGCTGGAATTCCGCCATAAGCGGCGCATGTACCCACAGCCAAAATGGCAGCAGCGTGTGGAGCTAGTTCTTTTACCATGTCAACCATGGTAATTTCTTCGTGTTTGCCGTTTTTAGTGGTTTCGCCAATAATACAGTATTTGCCTTTTTTAGCAACTGGAATGGCACCTTCAACAACAACAAAGAACTGACCCTTCTTAGCTTCTGCAACCTGACGCATGAAGTTGATGGCTTGTTCGCCTTCAGCTGCCATCACGGTTGGATGGAAGTCAAGGCTGATAACTTTTAATAGCACATCAGCGATGGTTGGGTTAGCAGTGTCAAGTAGGGATACGGAACAACCCGTACAGCCCTGGCCCTGCAGCCAAAGTACAGGGGGACGCTCGCCTGTCAAAGACGAAGCTAGCGCTTCATTTACTGCAGGGTGAAACATTTGGGATACACCAAATCCTGCAACCGTACCTGTACATAGTTTAACAAAGTCACGCCTATTGAGACTCATTCTCTGCCTCCTCAAATTGTAATGGCGTTATTTAATGGCATGTAAATGCCCAAGACCACAGCGGTCTTGTCTTTCTTTGCGGACTGTATATCAAATATAGTGTTGTGTCAATGTAGATAAAGATAAAATATATTAATTAATTCTAGAGGGATTTTACTTGTGATATTTAAAGTTAAAGTGTGTCAAATATCTTGATATATAAAGTGAAAAGCCTACTATAAGCATGGTGCTAATAGTAGGCTTAAAATTACTGTGTCATTCTGGTTTTATTAATTGCCAATATCCCAATCAAGGCCAAATTTGTCATGCAAAATGCGCACTGCAAGTTCTACATATTTCTCCTCAATTAAAATAGTGATTTTAATTTCTGAAGTGCTAATCATTAAGATATTAATATTTTCTTGTTGTAAGGCTTCAAAGGCTGCTGCCGCAACGCCGCTATGATTACGCATACCAACACCAATGGCAGAAACTTTAGCCACTTGCGTATCGTGCATAACTTCCATGGCGCCGATTTTATTAGAAATTTCTTGCATTAAGGTTAGGGTGTTTTGTAAATCTTTACGTGAAATAGTAAAGGTCATATCTGTAACGCCATCGCGCCCAGTATTTTGAATAATCATGTCCACCAAGATGCCCTTTTCAGACATGGGGCCAAATATGGCTGCGGCAATGCCTGGGTGGTTAGGTACGCCGTGCAAGGTTACGCGGGCTTGGTCTTTATCATATGCAATGCCTGAAACTAATACAGCTTCCATGGTTAAATCCTCCTGAGTTACCAATGTTCCTGGATTGTCTGTAAATGTTGAGCGAACACGCACAGGAACTTTATATTTTTTGGCAAATTCCACCGAGCGAATATGTAATACTTTTGCACCCATGCTTGCTAATTCAAGCATTTCGTCATAGGAAATTTTATCCATTTTACGTGCGGTGGAGCAGATGTTGGGGTCGGTAGTAAATACACCTTCAACATCTGTATAAATTTCGCATTCGGCAGAATCAAGAGCCGCAGCAACTGCAACGGCGGATGTATCTGAACCACCGCGACCAAGAGTTGTTATGCGCTTATCAACTGTACAGCCTTGAAAGCCTGCCACGACTAATACGTCATAATCTTCCAAGTAAGCATATAAGCTCTTGCTATCAATTGATAATATACGAGCATTGCCGAAACTATCATCAGTGGTAATAGGTATTTGAAAGCCCAGCAGTGAGCGAGCTTTTATGCCAGAATCTTTTAATAGCATGGAAAAAAGAGCAACGGATACTTGCTCACCAGTGGAGACAAGGCTATCGCACTCTGCTGCATCTGGAGTTTTTGACCATGTGTCGGCAAGGGCTAAGAGGGAGTTGGTTTCGCCAGCTCTAGCTGAGAGAATTACCACCATCTTATAGCCACGTTCAAGACCAGCAACTACCTTTTTTTGCACTTGTTGCATGCATTCAAGGTTAGCTACGGACGTGCCGCCAAATTTTTGCACAAGGATTTTCATATTTTTATCCAATTCATCGTACTAAATTTCAACACCTACGCACCACTGTGCTTAAGGTGTTCATTGTAAATTTTGTAAAAATAACTCAGCCTTTTGCCCATGAGCAGTTACGCAAATTGACCTGCCTTCATCGCATATATTGAAGGAAATGTCCAGAAAGTTTTGAGGCATAGCAGATTTTGGTAAGAACTCTGCCCATTCAATTATGATAAAAGTATCGGGTATTTCAAGCGCATCCCATAATTCTTGTGGAATGTTGTACTCACAACGATAAAGATCCACATGCATAATTTCTGGTGTGGTGTCGTAGCTATTGCAAAGGGTAAAGCTTGGGCTTGAAACTTCTGCCAAATCACCATTTGGCAAGGCTTGAACAAGGCTTCTAGTCAAGCTAGTTTTACCACTACCCAGTGCCCCACGCAAAAATAAAGCTTCAAAGGGGAGGGTTTGGTTTTGCATAAAATATTGACCTAGGGCTTGCCCTATTTTATGGCCAAATCTCGCAGTGGCTTCTGGATTTTTTGCATTATAAATCATCGTGGTAACCTTTGGGAAAATCAGCAATATTTGCCATGGCTTGGGGTAGTAGATTAACTAAATCTGACGCCATGTTTCCTCGTTTAGGAAATGCCATTTGTGCCATAAATCCAGCATTAGCATGTATGGTCATGGCAATGGCTGCCACATGCAAGGCGCAGATTTCTGGCTTACGTGCCGCAAAGGCCGCCGCGCAACCGCTAAGAACATCACCCGAACCAGCAATGGCAAGGCTTGGTATATCATGTGGTAAGATGTAGATGGGGCTTGTGCCTTTGGCAAGTAACGATGCAGCACCCTTTAATATCCATACGCATGGGGCAAGGGCTGTTAATTTTTGCATGCAAAGCATTCTGTTGTTTTGCACTTCTTTGGAGCTTAGCCCAAGTAGGCGTGCGGCCTCACCAGGATGTGGAGTTAAAATATCTTCATCCTGTATTAATGTTAATAATGTTTCATGTTTTGCCAAAATATTTAAGGCATCAGCATCAATAATTGCACGAGGGCGAGCAGGGTGCGCTAAAATTGCTTGCAGAAAATCAATGGCATCTTGGCTTGTGCCAAGGCCAGGGCCTATGGCTATGGCTGAAACTTGGTTTAACTTATCCTCTAAGTTTTTGGGTAGAGTTTTTGGCCATTGATAATCATCACTCACTGCAATGGTCATAATATCTGGTATATCTGACTTAATTTCATTGCAAAGTTTTGCTGGTGCACCAACTGTAACAAGGCCAACACCTGAACGTAGGGCTGCAAATGCCGCTAAATGAGCAGCACCACTCAAGCCCTTTGACCCTCCAAGAACTAAAACATGCCCCCACGTGTTTTTGTGGCTATCCTTTGGCGTGCTTGGCATGATTGCCATAATTGATTTTGCATCAATTAATCTAAATGATGCTGGATGACTTTCAGAAATTTGGCGCGGTATGCCTATATTTCTAACGTATAAATGGCCTGTAAATGCTCTGGCATGTGGCAAAACCAGGCCTGGCTTTGCGGCGGCAAAGCCTACTGTGGCGTGCGCTTTTACGGCAATGCCATGTGCATTTCCGCTTAATGAGCAACATCCGCTTGGTATATCAAGTGAAAATACAAAGCTGTACTTAGACATTTTATTAATTAGGGCAATGGCATTTTCAAAAAGTGGTTGTAGCGGTGGGGTAAAGCCAGTTCCTAGCAGGCCATCCACAA
>CAYJCI010000189.1:0-4358 GCA_964368595.1 uncultured Desulfovibrionaceae bacterium | reverse complement strand
AATTACGCGGCTCTTTACAAACAGGCTAATTTAGTTAGTTGATGCTGAAAAATGCGTTTCCAAGCATTTTTCAAAAAAAGACACGCCCACTCCAAACACCGCTTTGCGGTCGCAGGAAGTTCGACCCAACGGGCGGCAAAGCCCTTTACGTGGTGAGTTTACGAACCTTACGTAAATCGTACGCAACGCAATTCCTGCTTGTTTTTTGTGGCGCACAATTTTAGCTTTACTCAAATTGTGTTAGCCGCCGCTTGAAAAATCATTTTTTTACGTCATAAAATTGCCAAAAAAGTATGCTACACATCCTTTTTTCTGGCAATTTTATTAGAATACTTTGATTAAAAAATGTTATTATTTTAGTAGTTTTAACTATTTTTCAGCGTCGACTAATTACAATTAAAAGCTGTAAACAGCTAAATACAATAAATTAATCCACCCTAGGATTTGGACTTTTTGAGTATTTTCTCACGCCCCAAGGCACAGCCAATGGCTGCAAGATTAAATATGCCAAAAAGTATCAAATCCACACGCATGCTCATGAGAAATTCATCAATATTGTGTACTGTGGCTGGTGAATTACCCAGAAAATAGCCAAGTGTAACACTAATAATAGATGTGTTGACCAAGGCCCCACTAGTACGCATAGTACCAACCAAGGCTGCCGCCTGCCCAACATGTGCTTTATCCACACTTTCCATAATCACAGTAGTATTGGGCGCTGCAAAAAAACTCATGCCAAGGCCCAATATTATTTGAGCCAAAACAAAAAATGCCAAATTACTATCACGCCCTAAAAAGGCACTAGCACAAAGGCCAAGCCCGCATAAGGCTATGCCAATTGCACTAATGCGCCCTGCTCCATGCCTATCTGCCAAGCGGCTTGCATATGGCGTGGTAAATGCTTGAACCAAAAATTGTGATGCCAAAAAAAGACCAGCAGATGTAACACTCATGCCTCTTACCACCTGCAAATAAACACTAAAAAATAGTATCATACCAAAGGACGCACTATAATTAATAAATGCAGCAAGAGATGACAGGGCAAAAACTTTATTGCTTCGCAATAGCCTTATATCAAGCAAAGGGTACTTGGTGCGTAATTCTAAAATTACATAACTAATTAATAATCCAACACCTGTACACAAAAGAAGCCCACCTTCAAATGGTAGCTCTTGTAGCAAGGTACTGCCAATGGTAAGCGTTGCCATGCCAGCACCATAAATAAAGCCACCCCACCAATCAAAAGGCTCGCCCTTGCCTTGATACCATTCCTCACGCACTGTAAAAAACATGAGCGCCCAAGCGAAAGTTGCTAAAATGCCATTACTCCAAAAAATCCAATTCCAACCAATGGTGCCAGCAATCAAGCCAGCCAAAGGAGGGCCACAAGCAATACCAGCGTACACAACGGCTGCTGAATAGCCAATATATTGACTTCGTTTACCCTCTGGGGCTGACACTGCCAGTATGGCAAGGCCACTAGCAGAAAACATAGCCGCGCCAGCTCCTTGCACAAAGCGCAAAGCCTGCATTGCTGCAACATTATCCATAAAACCCAAGGCAATACTAACAATAATAAAGATGCCCATACCCCAAAGGAAGATACGCCTCCTGCCCCAAATATCCCCCATGCGACCTGTGGTGAGCTGAAAAGTGGCAAGACCCAAAGCATAAAATGTTGTAATTAAACTAAGCTCTTTGGCGCTAGCTCCAGTATCAAGGCCAATGGGAGGCAATACAGAATTTACCCCCGCCATCATGAAGGGTAAAAAAAACATAGCCGCACAAACGGCTATAAGTATGCTTTGTTCTTTTGTTTTTGCCATATCTTTGTGTATGCTTTGTGTCTTGTTTGGTCAATGCTTTTAAAAAATAAAACCCTGCTCTGATATGATTCAGGGCAGGGTTTTTAATTCAAAGAGTAATGATTATCCTAATACGCTATCCACATCTTTATATAGTGACTGCATACCAAAAGCATCAGCTACGGCTTTATAGGTAATGATGCCTTTATAGGTATTAAGGCCCATTTTAAGACCGTAATCATCCTTGCAAGCTTGCTCAACGCCTTTATTTGCAAGCATAAGGCCATATTTGATTGTGGCATTATTTAGAGCAAAAGCAGATGTACGAGCATATGCACCAGGCATGTTAGCTACGCAATAGTGAATTACGTCATCAACTACATATGTAGGATCACTGTGGGTGGTGGCTTTTGATGTTTCGCAGCAACCGCCTTGGTCAATGGCAACGTCAACTAATACGGAGCCTGGCTTCATCATTTTCAAATGTTCGCGCTTGATAAGCTTTGGAGCAACAGCACCAGGAATAAGCACAGCACCAACTACAATATCAGCTGTTTTTAGGCAATTTTCTAAATTTAATGGATCGCTGTATAGTGGTAGTACGTTAGCGTCCATAATTTCGCTAAGATATTCAAGACGATTTAGATTAATATCTAAAATAGTTACTCTAGCGCCAAGGCCAGCGGCAACTCTTGCAGCATGAGTCCCAACAACACCACCGCCAACAACCAATACTTCAGCAGGGGCAACACCAGTTACACCCATGGGAAGAAGGCCACGGCCACCTTGAGTTTTAGCAAGGTAGTATGCGCCCATTAAAGAGGCCATACGCCCTGCTACTTCGCTCATAGGTTTTAGTAAAGGTAGGGCATTGCCTTCCTCAACGGTTTCATAAGCAAGAGCAATGATTTTTTTGTCCAAGCATGCCTTGGTTAAGGTTTCATCGGCTGCAAAGTGAAAATAAGTGTAAACTAGTTGGTTTTCGCGCATTCTGTCATATTCTTCAGGCATGGGTTCTTTTACCTTCACTATCATGTCGGCAATGGCCCAAACGTCATCAGCGGTAGGAAGAATTTTTGCACCAGCTGCAATGTATTCTTCATCAGGGCAACCTGTTCCAAGGCCTGCATCTTTTTGAATAAAAACTTCATGACCCGCACCAACGTACGCACGAACAGCATTGGGGGTTAGGCCAATTCTATTTTCATTATTCTTTACCTCTTTAGGGCAACCGATTTTCATAATCATTTCTCCTAATTATAAAAAATTTTTATTCCAATTTTTCCCACATATTAAATGTATGCAAACTGAAACAGCAACATATCACCAGTACTTTACATACACAAGAATAAGCATAGCCTAAAAATGCAAAAAATTACCTTTGATGTTTTTTGTGTATTATGTAAAGCTCTTGTAAACAAATAACTCAGAGGACATTATGAAAAATTATTTTATTCATTTTATACTGCTACTATGCTTTATGCTCACAAGCCCAGCCCAAGCCGCAAACATTGAAGATGAGCTACAAAAAAAATACAAACAAATTAACACCATGCAAACAAAGTTTAATCAAAAACTAACCCACCGTGAAAGTGGTAGCGTGGAAAGAAGAGAAGGCACACTAATCTTCCAAAAGCCGCTCAATGTGCGCTGGGAAACAAAAGACCCCAATGCCGAACTATTGCTTATTACAGACAAAATTATCTGGAACTATTTACCAGATGAAGAGGTAGCTTATAAATACGAGCCAAACCTAATGCAAGATATGCAGGCATTACTAGAAGTTATCACAGGACAAGCCAAGCTTGGTGAAGATTTTGAGGTACGAACCATTGGTAAAGAAGGTGAGCTTACTGTTTTACAGCTTTTACCATATGAGCCTAAACCAGAAATGGTTGAGGCAATTATTGGCATAGATACTAAGAATATGCTCATTAAAAAAGCTAGTATTGTGGATTTTTACGGAAATATAAACACTTTAGAATTTACTAGCATTGAAACAAATATAAAAGTTGCAAAAGATGTTTTTAACTTCACGCCGCCAAAGGGCATTGACGTGGAAGATGGTAGCAATCGTTAAAAATCCGTTGATTTATTACTAAAATATATTGAAGACGCCAAAGCAATTTTAAGTATTAAAAACTTAAAAAACACAACTCTAAAATAGTTGATGGCTGAAAAAGTATGCTACACACCCTTTTTTCTGGCAATTTTATTAGAATATTTTGATTAAAATATTATTATTTTAGTGGTTTTAACTATTTTTCAGCGTCGACTAAAATATAACACTAATTATTTAGCCAAAAAAAATCCCCTCGTGCAAGCACAAGGGGATTTTATTAATAGCTTAAGGTGACTATACACACCCAGTAGGCTTAGGTAAGCCAGCCATCTTACAAGCGCCTTTACCAGGGCCAGATGGGAAAAGTTCGTAAACTTCTTTTAGCTTATAGCCAGTGTTTTTGGAAAGAATACGCACCATAGGAGCGATACCATTTTTCTTGTAGTAGTCCTGTAGGAAGTCAAGAATTTTTTGGTGGTCAGCGTTGATGT
>CAYJCI010000188.1:1713-4386 GCA_964368595.1 uncultured Desulfovibrionaceae bacterium | reverse complement strand
AAGATATTGTCATGTCCACTCCTGTTGACCCATTGGTACAAGCCGATATTGCCATTGAAAACAAGGATTTTAAGAAGGCTTATGAATTGCTATTACCCCTTGCTAAAAAAGGTAATGCCGAGGCCCAGTATGTTATTGGTCGTTTTTATGAGGAAGGCATAGTCGTCAAAAAAAATGCCCGCATGGCAGCCATTTGGTATGAAAAAGCCGCTAAGGCAGGTGACGTTAGCGCCCAAAACAGTTTAGGCGGGGCGCTTGCTAGCGGCAAAGGCATTAAGCGTGACTATAATGCCGCTGTGGGCTGGTTTAAAAAGGCAGCCAATGGAGGCCACGCCATAGCTCAATATAATTTAGGTTATATGTATGCTAACGGTCGCGGAGTGAAAAAAAATTCTAAAACAGCCATTGAGTGGTATGAAAAGGCCGCAGAGCAAGGCCTTGCTGAGGCTCAATACTCGCTTGGTTGGATGTATCTTAACGCTCAAGGCACTGAAAAAAGTGACACTCGTGCTGTCTACTGGTTTCAAAAAGCCGCAGACCAAGAACACGTGCAAGCAATTAATAATATAGGTTTTATGTACATGGAAGGACGTGGATATCCGCTTGATTATCAAAAAGCCATGGAATATTACAAAAAATCTGCCGATATGGGCTATGGCCCAGCCCTTTATAACCTAGGCTTTATCTACGAAGAAGGTAAAGGTGTTGAAAAAAATTATGAAACAGCCATCGGCTGGTACCGCAAAGCAGCCGAGCAAAACGATGCCGCCGCCCAATTTAGCCTTGGCTATATGTATGAGCAAGGAACAGGCGTAAAACGTGACTTAGTTGAAGCTGAAAAGTGGTACAAGCTCGCCGCCAAAAACGGCGACAAAAACGCAAAGCAAGTCCTAAGCCAAATGAATAAAAAACAAAGCACTAAAAAATAATGTTTTTTAACCTTGCCAGCAATTCACTTTGCGTAACCGTAAAAAAATTAAGCCGTTTAAAATGGCACAAAAGACTTTAAGGGTAGAGAGCAAATAACCAAAGGCCATAAGCCCATGGAAAATACGCAGCGCAAGGCTGGCTATTCGCTATCTATACCATATTTTTTAAGCTTATTATGCAGGGTGGCTCGTGTTATTCCAAGCCTTCTTGCGGCTTCACTTTTATTATCATCCACTTCTTTTAAGGTTTCTGTAATAGCAAGGCATTCAACCTCATCAAGCGAAAGTCCAGTTAATGTCAATTCACCCTGATGCGCGAAAGTAGTGCTATTTGCAGCAGTTACAGCCAAAACACTTTGCGGTAATTCTTTTTCACTTATCATATCGCCGTGACAAAGGATTACCGCACGTTCAACCACATTTTCAAGTTCACGCACATTGCCAGGCCATGAATACTTAAGCATGGCCTCTAGGGCTTGGGATGAAAAACCCTTTATGTTTTTGCGGTTTCGCTGGGAAAATTTTTCTACAAAATAAGCGGCTAGTAGTGGAATATCTTCTTTACGCTTACGCAAGCTTGGCACATCAATGCTTATGACATTTAAGCGAAAGTATAAATCTTCACGGAAGTTTTTTTCTTTCACTTCATTTAATAGGTCACGGTTAGTGGCGGCAAGAATGCGCACATCAACGTTAATTGGTTTATCTGAGCCAACTCTTTGCACCTCCCCTTCCTGTAAGGCGCGCAATAGCTTTGCTTGAAGAACCAATGGCATTTCGCCAATTTCATCTAAAAACAAAGTTCCGCCGTGCGCTTGCATAAAGCGGCCTTCGCGTTTTTTATCAGCGCCGGTGAATGCTCCACGTTCATGCCCAAATAGCTCAGACTCCAATAAATTTTCAGCAAGTGCTGCACAATTCACTGTAATCAAAGGTTTATCAGCCCGTAAGCTACCATTATGTAAAGCACGAGCCACTAGCTCCTTACCCGTACCAGATTCACCAGTTATAAGCACCGTAGCTTCAGCTGGGGCAACCGTAATAATCATTTGTTGCATATCTTCCATAACTTTACTTCGCCCAAGTATACCTGGAACGGTTGAAGCTTCGGTAAGTTGGCGACGTAGCTCTCGATTTTCAACAGAGAGGCGGCAATGCTCAAGCGCACGGGCAAGGCTATGTTTAAGCACATCAAAATCAAGCGGCTTTATTAAATAATCATAGGCACCAAGGCGCAAAGCCTCAACGGCAGTTTCCACGGAGGAGTAGGCTGTCATTAATATTACGGGTAGAGCTGGATTATATTCTAAGATATTTCGCAAGGTATTGATGCCATCCATCCTAGCCATGCGAACATCAGTTAGCACTGCATCAAAGGCCTCATTCTGTACGGCTTTGATGGCTGTATCACCATCATCTGCCTCCTGCACATCATAGCCCCAAGATTTTAACATCATTCGCAACATGTGGCGGTGGGCTTCATCATCATCAACTACAAGTATACGTTCTGACATTATTATTTCTCCATAACCGGTGCAAGAGGTAGTAATATTTTAAATATTGTTCCTGATTCTTGGTTGGGCATGCCATGTTTTGAGCTAACGCTAATTTCACCAGCATGAGCTTCAATTATCTTATGCACCGTAGCAAGGCCCAAGCCTGTGCCTTGGCCTTTGGTGGTGAAGTATGGGTCAAAAATATGGGCTATGTGCTTTTCTTCAATGCCAAGGCCATTATCTCTTAC
>CAYJCI010000188.1:0-1613 GCA_964368595.1 uncultured Desulfovibrionaceae bacterium | reverse complement strand
CGCACCATAACATGTGCGGCGTGTCTATCCTCGCTTCCTTCAGGGAAACGTTGCCCAAAGTATGTTGCATAACCTTTAATGGAACTTAAGGGATTGCGAATTTCATGGGCAACACCAGCCGCAAGGTTGCCAATGGCAGCCATTTTTTCCTTGCGAGTAATTTCGGCTTCAAGTTCACGCACCTGACCTTCGGCAAAGTCCTGCCTGCGGCGTGATTCACGAGCACGCTGGGCATAGTAAATAGTCAATAATAAAGCTAATCCAGCTAAAGCTCCGCCACCTGCAATACTAAAAAAGTGTACACGATCTTGCTTTTTACTAAGTTCAAATGGGCCAATATCAAGCCCTAAGAATATGAGAGGTGCACGATTACGAAAATCATTATTTTGAGACCCCAAGGGGTTAATGCCAGGCATTGGGCTATTGTTTTTTGGCTTCCTTGGCATAAATTCACGGTAGACTACAAAGGTACTTTCACCCTCCATATCAGCAATAAACCATCGGACAGGGACATCTTCCGATGATTGCGAAATGGCGGACAAAATATTTGCATTAACCTCTTGCCCATTTATTTCTAAAATTTCACCCAATCGATCAGGCCGACTGTGGGCGAGTATTGTCCCATCTCTCATGGTAATGGCTACAAAACGCACGTCAGCACTGGCAAGCTCTTGTAAATTTGTTTGCAATTGCACAGCATCACGGCGGCGCATACTCATGCGCACGCTACCCTCCACAGCTTGAATAAGCGCTGACCCCTCGCCAACGAGCAGGCGCACCATATTAGTTTCACTTTGCTCAACAGATAAAGTAGTTATGCAAAATATCACAAAAAACAAAACCACAGCTGCCCCACGCATGGGTAGGCTATCTGATTTTGAATTTTTAGATTTATTACTAATTTTTGGTGCTTCGTTTGCCATAAAAAAAATATAAACTCACTACTCTATTTATACAAGGTTTAAGTGGTCAAGTTTTAAGCATTCTATTTAACGACTAGCCAATTTTTTACACTTTTATTGGCATAATAATTGCAAATTATTTTAAAAATAAATTTTTTGCTCGACATTCTTTTAAATCTAAGCAAGAAAAGTTTAGCAAAAGTTAGGCCAAAATATTTGGGAGTAATCATGCAACGCAACATATATATATCAATACTAGTACTTGGACTTGTGCTTTGCACTGTTAGTACTGCATATGTTGGTGAGCATCATGGCGACCGATGGCGTACAGACTTAAGCCCAGAACAGCGTGAAAAAGCTAAAGAAATAATTCAAGAAGCCCGCCCAAAAATTAAAGAATTACGCAAAAACGTGCAGGATAAAATGCGCGCCTTACAAGAATTTTGTTATGCCGAAGCAGAAGATGACCAAGCCCTCATTAAACTTGGGCAGGAGTTACAAGTTGCGCGTGATGCCTTACGTAGCGAGCTTGTGGCCCTTGATAACAAACTTATGCAAGAAGTTGGCGTTTCAGTACGTGGCTATCGCGGTCGCAATAGTGCCCACCTTACTAAGGAATCCAGACAAGATAATATGTTATTACATAAACATATAAGCAACACGCCACATCATGGCGAACAATAATTTAACTAAAAAACCCGCTGAACAAAC
>CAYJCI010000187.1:0-4401 GCA_964368595.1 uncultured Desulfovibrionaceae bacterium | reverse complement strand
TGAGAGACGGAGACGGCTGTGCGATACGCGCCCTCTACTGTGGAGAAGAGCACCGCGGCTTCATCGCCTTACCGCAGCAAGGAGAGCAAGGGGAATGGGAGAACTTTTATCTCACCGCCTCTTATCCTCTTAGCATAGAAGAAGACGGCAGCTATGAACTCTCCCTACGCTACACCGAAGACTGTCAAAAAGGAGGGGCGAGCAGTCAATGCTTTGTCCGAGAGCTAGAGCTCATCAAAGAAAACGCATAATGAGGCAAGCGGCTACAGCGACACTTCTCTACCGTAGCTAACGCAAAGCGCAAGAGGTCTTTGCGAATTACGAGAACATCCCATAATGTTATTATTTAAGAATCAAGTTTAATTGCGAGAGACGCCGTGGGCAGTCTCTCGCAATTGATTGATTAAGAATTTAGCTTTTATAGTTTGTTTTTCTGCGTCGGTAAGTCAATAAGCCAGCAAGTGCTAGCAAGCTTAATGTGGCTGTGCTGGGCTCTGGTATCACAGAGAAGGCGATGCCTCCATCAGTATTAAGAGCTCCTGAGACCGCAAAATACTGGCCGTTGACGTAGAGATGAATATTTCTATTAAAATTATATTCATTTCCAAAAATGAAATTGCTATCGTAGTTATGGAAACTATCAACAGATAAGCCGTCGCTATCTCTGGTAGCAGATGCGTCCTTAAAGAGTAGGCTAACGGATTTGCCTTCATTTATGTATTGTTGCAAGAGTGGGTCGGGCGCCATACTCACATGAAGAGTTAATTCGCCCACGACTGATTGAATATCGAGCTGTGTAGAAATCTCGATTAGATAACTGCCTTCCTCTACTCCGAGCAGGTGGTTATCTGCGGTTATAGAGCCTGTGCCTCTTGTAAAAATCGTGCTATCTTGCAAGCGTACGCTGCTGCCAGAAATAAAGCCGTTTTGTGTGAAGGTAACTCCTTTGATCAAATTAGATTCAGCCAAACTCGCACTATCCTTAAAAATAAGCTCACTATTAACTGTTACTCCATTATGAAGGGTGAGAGTAGCAGATGCACCTTGAGACGTGATGGTGTTGCTGACTAAACCTGTTCTGATGATGAGAGAGCCTTCATTGGTGATGCTATTCGCCCCAGTGCCTAAGGAAATCCCATTGTGAACATCAAGCGTGCCTTTATCTTTAACGTGCAGCGCAACATTCTGTAAGTCAGCTCGAGAGGCTGAGATGCCTAGTTCTGCCGATGCTGCTACTTCTGCCAGTTGAAGGGTGCCCGCATGAACGGTGATGCTTTGATTGGCAACTGTGTTGCCAAAGCTCACCCGCCCAAAGTCTACTTCTTCCTCATCGAGTCCAATCGTTTCATGACGAGTAAAATTATTAATGTTGATGATCTGGCTGTCACGAGAACCGTCCTTCCCGCTAATACCATCCATTACAGCAATATTATTGGATTTATAAGCATTAAAATGCAGCGTTGTGGGACCAGAAAGGAAAGAGTGAGCCGCATTGTGAATGGCATTTGAAGTGCGGACTTTACTTTCTTTGTCGATGACGTAATTACCCGCAAATAGGATGCTTTTGTCAAATGCGTCAAAATTAATGCTACCAAAAGTGTTGACGATAGCACCGCCTGCTGTACCTGCCGAGTTGGCGATGAAATTACTTGAGACGTGCTGTAAATCACCCCCAAAATTATAAATAGCACCGCCGCTTGTCTTAGCGCTATTTCCAATAAAGTCACCCACAAGGCTGCCAATAATTGCGTAGTTGTTGTGGATAGCTCCTGCCGTTGTACCTGCTGAATTGCCAATAAATGACCCAGAGAGTGTTTGGATTGTGTGCTGTGTATTGATGATAGCACCGCCATTTTTGTTGGCGGTGTTGCCCACAAAGTCCCCGCGTACATGCGTCATTTCAACATCGCTTACAACTAGGGCTGCGCCTCGTTCTCCGTGAAGCCCAATGAAACTATGATCAATCGATGTAATGGGATTTTCTGATTCTGCATCGTTGTATATTGAGGCATTATTCCATGAGAAGGCATGCACGTCTGCTTTACTTGAGTCTGAGGTTTTTTTGAGTAAGAGCTGTCCGCTCGCCTCATCTGCCTGCCAGGCGAAATATTGTTCTGCTGCCTGCTTTGTAAGCTTTGAGAGCTGACTGTAGTCGTCACCTAGTGTGCCGCTGAACTTAACTTCGACTGGTTGCGGCTCGAACTGGTCAGTGCTAGCATTGTAGCTGTAATCGGTGGATACAAGAGTGTCCTGAGGTACAGTTGTTCCTTCAAGCTTGACAAACTCATATGTTCCCTTTTGATATTCATTTACCGCAATGGAGTAAGAGTTTTCACTCTCAACAATTTTGTAGAGATTCTTGTCAAAAGTATAACCATTTACCGTAAAATTAAACTTTTCGTTGAATTCACTCGCTTCGATGCTTTTCGTGCCTGCTTCCCACTGTAAAAAGTTATTCCAGCCCTTGCGTGAGCTGTCTGCATTCTCCAGCTTGAGATTGAATCCTTGCGATAATTGCAGTTGATTGTCGGCAGTTGTGGAGATAGAAGAGTGCTCTGTGCCGGAACTTGAGAGGGTAATGCTCGACGCGCTGATGCTCGAATCAGCCCCTATAGTTAGGCTGCTGTTGATGTCTACATTGCCTGTGCCAGAAATATTTTTGTTAAGAGTACCACCAGTGAACTCTATCGTGCCAGCGTTTTCAATGTTACCAACCAAGCCGTCGAGGTAGCTTGCATCAGTAATGATGCGGCCGCCTTCTGATTTTAAGCTGCTATTATTAAAGCTTGCTTTATAGCTAGTCCCGTCAATCTTGACTGTGCCCAGCTCCAGTACACCATTGTAAAGAGTGATGCTTTGGTGAGAAACCTCATTGTTAATCTGTACACGCCCAAACTCAAGGGCTGTGGCATCCTCGCCTTCATTAGTGTAGAGGGTCTTATTATTGATGTTGATGATTTGGAAGTCGCGTCCGTTTTTATCACCATTGATGCCATCATTGACAGAGATACGGTGCGTTTGGTAGGCATTAAAATCAAGGGTGGTGGCTTCTGAGTTGATGCTTTCATTATAAATAGCATTGCTTGTACGCGCGCCTGTTTCAGCATTGATCATATAGTTGCCTGTAAAGTGTACATCTCTCTCTTTTGCAACGAAGTTAATATAAGCATTTTCTCCGTTGTATACAGCGCCACCTTTTCCTAGTGAGGAGTTTGCAATTAAATTCCCATTGAACGTAGAAATTTTGGCCCCAGCTCCTGCGTTATAAACTGCACCGCCTCCCAATGCAGCGCTATTCGCAATGAAATCGCCCTTCAACTCTGAAATAGCAGATTGTACTTCGCCCAAGTTTATTATGGCGCCACCAGATGATGCTGCATAATTACCAATAAAATTAGCTGAGAGGCTCGTGACTGTGGAACTATTCACCAAAAGAGCCCCTGCATTGCCTACTGATGAATTTCCAATGAAATCACCCGATATGCGACTAACCGTGCTGCTATTCACCTCTATAGCTCCAGCTCTAAGAGAAGTTTCGTTGCCAACAAAAGCACCTGATATTGTGCCTACTGCTGACTGATCTAAATGTATAGCCCCACCTTGCGCTGCAGAGTTGGCGACAAAATCAGCAGTAATATGATTGATTGTACCCTTGGAATTTGAAATGGCACCACCTACGGTAAAAGCTTCATGCCTGTGATCAAAAAAGCTAGTATTGATGATGTCGATATTTGTGGCTGTTACTCGATCATTATAGTCTGAGGTTATTATAGAGAGATCGGCTTCTCCGCCAGCGGGTGTGAGAGTGAATTTACCAGCAGTAGCTTCAGCCTTCCAATTATATTGACTCTCAGAGAAGAAGACAATTGTACCTGAGGTATCCACACTCTCACCGAGTGTCTTAGTGAAGACGACGTTGCTTTCCTGTTTGACGTAGCTGTTAGTATTAGCGTTTTCTAAACGATAGATGTCAATTTCAAAAGCATTTACGGAGCCTATTATCTCGCTAGAATCTATACTATAATAAGGCTTGGCGGCTGCCGCAAAGGCATTATTAGAAGCCTGTAATCCTAAGCTTATAAGGATAAAACGCATTATATAACGATGTCTGATTTTCATGAGTTTACGGGGGGGTGTATTTTTAGGTGTTCCCTTTTTTTGACATACAACTAACTAAATTAAGATAGGAGTAAGAAATTATTAAGGTGCGAAATTATTATGTAATATTAAACATTTTCGTCAAGTCTTTTTTTTAGAATGACACAAGTCAGGTTCGATCTGATAAATGGGGATGTATTATCATAAAGTATAAATGCTTCTTTCATGGAGATATTCGATCGTTTGATGGATAGATAACCCATCACTGCTTAGAATGAATCTCGGATGCTATTTTTGATCCAA
>CAYJCI010000186.1:0-4423 GCA_964368595.1 uncultured Desulfovibrionaceae bacterium | reverse complement strand
CCTGGGGCCTACAGCTTAGGAGGCTATCGCTCTATCCAACTGAGCTACGAGCGCAAGTTTGTTGTGTTAAATGTTAAGTAAGATGTCCTCTTTACTATGTGAGCTTTTTTCGTATTTATCTCTTTTTGCTTGTTGTTCACGGTCAAAGCGTTCTTCATCAGTTTCGCCTTCAATTATGCGCAAAAATGCTAAATGCTTTAGCGCTTTAGAGTGGCAAGAGCTTTTAGGGTTGATGATTTGCGCTGTAAGCAGGTGTTGCTCTGCATCGTCATAATTGCCCATATCCATTAGCACTCTTGCCGCGTTAAAATGCGCATGGTCGTCAGTGGGGGAGAGTGTCAATGTTCGTTTACAAAAAGCAAGAGCTTCTTCTAAATGTTGGCCTTTGCGTAACTGTGTTCCAAAGTCGGCAAACATATGCTTATGCTCTGGCACTATACCTTCTTCAACCTGTACTAAATTCCTTAATGAAAGAAGCGTTGATTCACTAATACCATCTTTGCGCAGGCGGCGCATGGTTTTTTTGAACTGGTCGCGCATGGTATTCTCAACATTTTCAGGGGTGAGAATATCTTCAATCTTAGTTTTAGGCGCAACACCTTTTTTGGCAGATGGAATTTGCTTCATGTCTGGTTCGTGAACGAACATAGACTGGAAGCTCATGGCATCGATAGTTTTTAATAAATCAATAGGATTAAAGGCTTTATCTAATTTTTGAACGCTGTATAGATTGTTTTTGGTCCAAACAAAATAAAAAGTCTTGTAACCTGTAGCAGTACTACGTGAGTATACACCAAGAAATTTTCTATCCATACAAACTCCAAAATAAAAACAACAAGCACGTGGAATATTTAATATATACGCAGTTTACTGTGTTTTATAAGCCTCTAATTAGTAATTGCTCCTGCCACGGTAATTACTTTTGCAAATGGCGTCAAGCAACTTTTTTGTGTTAAAGTAGTTATGATTAATGCAAACAGGCTACTATCACGTCTGAATTAGTGTAATGCTAAAGTCCGCAAGTGCTTTATTATAATATTAAAGCCCACATCTGGTGTAGCATGTGGGCTTTTTATACTATTTTAAAAACCTTTCAAAGTAGGCAATGGTCTTTTTAAGCCCTTCTTGCAGTGGAACCTTAGGCTCCCAGCCAAGTTTTTCTTTAGCAAGGCTAATATCTGGGCGGCGTTGCTTTGGGTCGTCCTCTGGTAGAGGTACGTTAATGATCTTTGATTTGGAGTTAACCATTTCAACTACTTGAGTAGCCAGCTCCCCAATAGTAAATTCACCAGGATTACCCATATTCATGGGGCCCATAAACTCCCTAGGAGAGCCCATAAATCTAACCATTAGTTCAACTAAATCATCAACATAGCAGAATGAACGAGTTTGGCTACCATCGCCATAAATGGTTATGTCCTTACCCTCTAAAGCCTGCATGATAAAGTTTGATACAACGCGCCCGTCATTGGGGTGCATGCGTGGGCCGTATGTATTAAATAAACGTCCAATTTTTATTTCTATATTATGTTGGCGCTCATAGGCAAAAAAGAGCGATTCTGCACAGCGTTTGCCCTCATCATAGCAGGAGCGAATGCCTATGGGGTTTACATTGCCCCAGTAGTCTTCAGTTTGAGGGTGAACGTTTGGGTCGCCATACACTTCTGAGGTTGAGGCATGGAAAATCTTTGCACCAAGGCGCTTTGCAAGGCCAAGGGTATTGGTAGCTCCAAGCACACAAGTTTTGATGGTTTGTATGGAGTCATGTTGATAATGTATGGGCGAAGCAGGGCAAGCAAGATTGTAGATTTCATCAACTTCTACGTAGAGTGGCAGAGTGATGTCATGGCGCATTAACTCAAAATTTTTATTATCAAGCAAATGCTCTACATTTTGTTTGGCACTGGTGAAAAAATTGTCCACGCAGACAACTTCATGACCGTCGTTTAACAGACGTTCACAAAGATGTGAGCCAACAAAGCCAGCCCCGCCAGTAACTAAAACACGTTTTCTTAAGTGCATATATTCTCCTTAACGACCATTATCTCGTTATTATACTACTATTTTATTGCTTTGGCAAAGGCTTGGGCTGAATTTAAAATTATTTGTTCATCTACGCAAAATGCCAGTCTAAAATAGCCAGCCTGACCAAAACCACGGCCAGGTACAGCCAGGATGTTTTGCTCAAGCAATTTATTTACAAATGCAACGTCATCCCCGCCTGGCGCTTTAGGGAAGAAGTAAAAAGCACCCTTGGGCATTTGGAATTCATATCCTGCTTCTTTAAGCACCTTTGCCATGGCGTTACGACGATTAACATAAATATTTACATCAACTTGAGAGCCAAGTGCCGCTGCCATTAAGTGCTGACCAACCACAGGCGGGTTCACATAGCCAAGGATGCGATTAGTGAGCATTAAGGCGCCCATAAGGGTTGGGCCTTCTTCTAATAATGGCGAAATAATCACATAACCCAAACGTTCACCTGGGAGGGAAAGATTTTTTGAAAATGAGCTTACAACTACGGAATAGGCGTATAGGGGTAATACTGATGGAACTTCAATGTCATCAAAAGCTAGGAAGCGATAAGGCTCATCAGCCACAAGCCAAATGGGTTTGCCAAATTTTTCTGAGCAACGTTTTAATACTTCAACTATTCCTTGTATTTCACTCTTGCTATATACTACCCCTGTGGGGTTGTTTGGTGAATTTATGAGTAAAACGCGAGTTTTTTCATTAATAGCTGCCTCTAAAGCTTCAAGATCTGGGGCAAATGTATCTGCTTTAGCTGGCACAGGGCGAAATGTTGCATTGTGATTTTCAGCATAAAATCCGTACTCCACAAAGAATGGAGCAAAGGCTATAACTTCTTCACCAATGTCCAAAACCGCACGGAAAAAGGCATTTAACCCACCAGCTGCACCACAACTTAAAAGCACATGATCAGCGCTTAAGTTAACGCCTTGCTCCTTGCTCAAATGTTTTGCCAATTGTTCTCTAGCCCAAGGGTAGCCCCCATTGGACATATAGCCAAAGGCAAAAGGCTCATTGGCGTGTTCGCTAAATTTACGCAAACCTTCTGCAACTGCAGGCGGTGGTGGTAAATCAGGGTTGCCAAGGCTAAAATCATAAACATTTTCAGCGCCATATTGAGCTTTAAGTTGTGCTCCTGCTTCAAACATGCGCCTAATCCATGACGCATTTTCCATATAACCTGCTACACGTTTTGAAAGTAAAGACATATGTTCTCCCGTAAGTGGTTTTTAGTCGATTTGCTCTTTGTACTTTGCTCAAGATAGTTGCTATTAGTCAAGGGATAGTTTATGAAAAATGCATGAGTTGAGTATAATTATTGAAGGAGAATAAAATGCGTCTTTTATTACTGAGCCTTATGGTTACTTTTCTTTTGCCGGGCTGTGCTGTTATGCAAGAATCAAGCGATGATATGCAAGTTTCAGCGGTGATACGCTCTGTGCATCGTTGTTCACGAATCTCACCAGAAATAGAAATATATAATATTCCTAAAGATGCTAAAACATTTGAAGTAAGCCTTCAAGATAGGGCTGATCTTAGCCGTATTCATGGTGGCGGAAATTGGAATAATGATGATACAGGCATAATCCCTGAAGGCGCTTTGACCCGCCATTATATGGGTGCTTGCCCACCAGAAGGTGAAAGCCGCTCATATCAATATGTCGTAAAGGCGTTTGCGGCTGATGGGCGCTTGCTTGATGAGAATAAATATATCTTTGAACAAGAGTAATTATGCAGCCAGTATTTTTTTGGGGGCACAACGCATTTGATGCTGCGTGCCTATTTTTTTGTAGAGCGGGAGCTGCGGGCCTTGCTCCAGTTGCGCCAGGAACTTGGGGGTCATTGCTTGCGGCTGTATTTATGCCCATGTGGTTTTTCCCCATGCCATTAATGGGGCGAGTGTTAGTTATTTTTGCTTTATTTTTCTTGGGGGCTGCTGCCTCAACTCATGCAGAGAAAATCCTTGCATGCAAAGACGCATCACAAATTGTTATTGATGAAGTGGTGGGTATGTGCATAGTATTTCTACCTTTTAGCAAAGTAGATTTTCCCACACTCTTGGCTGGATTTTTGTTGTTTCGCTTATTTGATATATTAAAGCCTTGGCCCATATGCGTAGCTGAGCATTGTATGCGTGACGGCTACGGCATCATGATAGATGATGTCATAGCCGGCATAATGGCTATGCTTAGCCTTGCTATTTTGCGTTGGCTCTTCTAGTCGGAGGCTGAAAGGTCATTTCCAATGACTTTTTTAAGGCTCGTCCACTTCAAATGCCGCTTTGCGGATGCCAGAAATAAATTCTGACTCACTTTACGTGGCACATAATTTTTCTTTTAGAAAAATTAATTAGTCGACACAAAAAATTATTTTCTTACTAGTTTAGTTG
>CAYJCI010000185.1:0-4588 GCA_964368595.1 uncultured Desulfovibrionaceae bacterium | reverse complement strand
CACAGGCGTTGACCTTAACTATTTTACCTTACAACAATCCATTTCTAACGAACCAATATTTTTGCTCATTGCCCGCCTGTTACAGGCTAAAGGAATAGCAGATTTTGCAAAAGCTTCAAAAATAATTAAGCAAAAATACCCCTATGCTAGGTTTCAACTGCTTGGCCCAAAGGAAGAAGGCCATGGCGCTTTAGATTTTAAGCAAATTTTATTATGGCAGGAGCAAGGGTTTGTGGAATATCTTGGCGAAACATGCGATGTTCGCCCCTTTATTGCAAAGGCAAGTGCTGTGGTTTTGCCTTCATATGGTGAGGGCTTACCTTGTGCTTTAATGGAAGCCATGAGTATGGGGCGCCCCATTGTGGCAACTGATGTTGCAGGTTGTAGAGAGCTTGTGCAATGTGGGCAAAATGGTTTTTTAGTGCCTGTGAGTGACCCAATAGCCTTGGCAAAAGCATTAGAACACTTTATACTTGAACCACAAGATATTGCTTGCATGGGGCTAAAGGGAAGAATGCTTGCAGAAGAATTTTTTGATGCAAAAAAGGTTGCCGCTCACATGATACGGCATATGCAAATACCATTAAATGGAGTCTAGGAATGACGAAAAATTCGTCAAATATTGGGCAAATAAATTTAGCCAAAATAAATGAACAAAAAAAATATTTTTTAGCCATTAAGCGTATTTTTGATATTTGTATTTCTTTGCTTTTATTGATTATTATAGGTCCTTTATTTGTCGTTATTGCTATAATTATCCGCCTTGAATCAGCTGGCCCAATTATTTATGCCCAAAAGCGCGTGGGACTTTTGGGTGGAATTTTCACTCTATATAAATTCCGCTCCATGCATTATGACGCAGAAAAAAATGGCGCAGTGTGGGCAAGTATAAATGATGAGCGCATAACAAAATGTGGTAGATTTATGCGTAAATTGCGCATGGATGAATTGCCACAGCTTTGGAATATCTTAAAAAATGACATGAGCTTTATTGGGCCAAGGCCCGAGCGTGTGGAATTTGTAAATGAGCTTAAAAATAATATCGAAAATTACAATGCTAGGCATTGTGTAAAGCCTGGGCTTACTGGCCTTGCCCAAGTTTGCTACCCTTATGCCGCTTCAGAAGAGGACGCCAGAAATAAACTTAAATATGACTTATATTACATAAATAATATGTCATTATGGCTTGAAGTGAAAATACTTTTTAAGACAGTTGGCGTGGTACTATTCCCTAAGGGCGTGCGCTAATAAGCTTTTAATAGTTGCGTCATGGCCGCTAAAGCAAAAATCATAATCTTTTTGAACATTATATTTCTTGACAAAAGCCGTTAAAATCATACAAAAAAGCCCATGAAAATTTTTTCACCAGCAATAATTGAAGGCATTAAACGCGGCATACCCATAGTTCTTGGTTATGTGCCTGTGGGTTTTGCTTTTGGGGTTTTGGCTGTAAAAAACAATATTCCACCAGGCTATGCCATTGCCATGTCATGTTTTATTTTTGCTGGTTCTGGCCAATTTGTGGCGGCCTCACTTTGGGGTAGTGGTGTTGGCGCAGCCTCAGTTGTGTTGACGGTTTTTGTAGTTAATCTTAGGCATTTGCTTATGTCCGCCTCACTTGCAACACATATGCAAAAGGCCACTCGCTTTCAGCGCTTTTTAATGGGTTGCGAGCTTACCGATGAAACTTTTGGTGTACATTCAGCAGCCTTTAGGCGTGGTTGGCAGCTTTCACTCTCAACTCTTTATTCATGCAATATAACAGCGCACTCTTCTTGGATTTTGGGCTCTGTGTTGGGTGTGTTTTTTAGCTCACTGATTAGCGATGTTCGCCCGCTTGGTCTTGATTATGCGCTTACAGCCATGTTTTTAGCCTTGCTTATTCCTCAGCTATATTGCAGGCTTGATGTGATCATAGCTATTTTTGCAGGTGTTACTTCTGTTACTCTTAAACTTTTGGGCTTTGGGCAGTGGAATGTAATTGTGGCAACTGTGCTTGCCGCAAGTCTTGGGCTTGCACTGTATACACGTAAAACAGCAACAGAGAAGAAGGCATGAATATAGAGTTGTTAATTGCCATTGTGGGTTGCGTGTTGGTTACACTTATTCCAAGAATATTGCCGCTTATGTATCTGTCTAGTGAATCCATGCCACAATCTGTTTTGCGCTGGTTATCCTTTGTGCCTGTGGCTGTAATGTCTGCCTTGCTTTTACCAGATATTGTTATTCAAAATAATGAATTAGATTTGAGTTTTGATAATATTTTTCTTTTGGCAGCTTTTCCAGCTTTCTTTGTAGCTTGGAAAACCAAAAGTTTTTTTGGAACTATTGCTTGCGCGATGGCATCTGTAGCATTTTTACGTTACATCGGTTGGTAAATGGCTAGTAAGATAAGAAAAAGACGCATAGGCCCACCTCTTGATGCCGCCGAACATAGCAAGTTTTTACTGGTAAAAATTGCTCCTGATTTAGTGGGCATGTTTCGCTTTTTGCTAGAAGCTTATGGACATGTAGCTTATTTTTCAGTAATAAATAAATATGATGCTTTGCTGAAAATCGTATTCTCACCGCACAGAGAAAGGGCAGCCCATGCGGCACTACAAGAAATATCCCAAAGCTTAGATATTACTATTTTGCCGTTTCCAACCAGCAATTATAAGCAAGACTAATCTGAAACCCCAATCTTGATTTTCTAATTAAATACAGTTATTGAAAATACATGCATATTGTATTTTGTATTGATGATAATCCAAAATTTTTACGCCTTTTGCAGGTGGCTGTTCGTTCATTACGCCAAGTAATGGGGGCAGATATTCCTTGTCTTTGCGTGTATGCTGGCGAAGATCCTCATGTTTTTAAAACTTTGCAACAAGAAAATATACCACTATCCAATTATAAGCCCTTACTTTCAAGGGATGTTATTCCTAAAAATTTGCAATATGCCATTGGTTGTTTTCTAAAGCTTGAGCTTGCTCTAGTTCCTGAACTTTTAAATGATGATTATGTTTTATATTGTGATGTTGATGTGTTATTTCGCAAAGATATCAGCGTATTGCTAAATAATAAGCCTGCTTATATGGCCATGGCTAGAGAGTATACTGCGCCATTTTATCATGAGCATGAGGAATTGCGCTACACTTGGCGTGATAATGAATATGTTGTGCCGATGCCATTTCCTATTTGGACGTATAGTAGTGGGGTTTTGCTATATAACCTTAATCGCTTGCGTAAATATGATTTGATTCATAATTTCTTGGCTTTTTGCATTCAAAATCTTGATAAAATAGGAAATTTAGACCAATCTTTGCTGAATTACTATTTTGGGAAGCGTATTACGCGCCTTGAAGAAACTTGGAACCGCCCCCCTTATCATGAAGATGCCTTGGAAAGTGCGCATATAGTGCATTTTCATGGGCCAAAGCCTTGGGATTTTCACCCAAGATGGGCGGATTTGCGCATAGCTTGCTTTGACTCTTTGCGCAGTGCTTGGCTTGATTATTTAACACCAGCTGAGCGCGAAGAGTGCGAACTTTGGCGTGAAGAATCCATTAATCCACCAAAAAAACTTTAATGCATAACCATGACACAACAATTCACTTTATTTAGCCAAGAGAAAAAATCATCCACCACAAAGCCTAATTTTATGGTGCTGGATGTAGAAACTCGCCGCTCTGCTAAAGATGTTGGTGGTTGGGATAAGGCCGCGCAAATGGGTGTTAGTGTGGCTGTTTTATATGATAGTGTGGAGGATAGTTTCACAGCCTATATTCAAGATGAATTACCCAATATGTTTAAACGCTTGCAACAAGCTGAACTTGTTATTGGTTTTAATATTATTCGCTTTGATTATACAGTGTTGCAACCATTTGCAGATTTTGATTTAAAGCAATTACCAACTTTGGACATGCTTTTGCACGTACAGAAACGACTTTCACACAGATTATCGTTAGATAGCATTGCAATAGCTACGTTAAACGTTGGTAAAAGTGCTGATGGAATGCAGGCTTTAGTTTGGTGGAGGGAAGGCAAGATTGAAGAAATAACTAAATATTGTCAGCAGGATGTGGATATTACCAAGCAGGTTTATTTATATGGCAGGGAAAATGGATACTTAATGTATGCTGATAAGTTTGGTAAAATTTCACGAGTGGATGTAGATTTTTCGTGATGTTGTAGATTTATTTTTTGATATTTTGAACGGTCGAAAGGCCGTTTTTTGTTGTGTTTGAAATATGTTGCGCTGCCTTGCGGATCTATACGCTACTTTCATGGAAATTATTAAAATTGATATATTACATTATTATGCAACGTAAACAGAAGATAAATGAAGTTTTGCAGAATTAGAGTGACGTTTATAAAAAACTCTCAAATATCCTTTTAGGATATTTGGGGTTTTAAAAGTTTTTAAGGGGTCTGCCTATCTGACGGACGGCGAAGCCGTAGCCGTTAGGCGAGGGACGCGCCTTGCGGATATAGAGAGCAAAGATCTGGGGGGATTTTTCAAAAAATTCCCCCAGAAAATATTAAAATAAGCTAATTTATAATTCAGGTGGTAGGTCTTGAAGCTCAGCCCATGAAAATACAGGGC
>CAYJCI010000184.1:0-4590 GCA_964368595.1 uncultured Desulfovibrionaceae bacterium | reverse complement strand
CACAGGCGTTGACCTTAACTATTTTACCTTACAACAATCCATTTCTAACGAACCAGTATTTTTGCTCATTGCCCGCCTATTACATGCAAAAGGAATAGCAGATTTTGCAAAAGCTTCAAAAATAATTAAGCAAAAATACCCCAACGCCAGGTTTCAACTGCTTGGCCCAAAGGAAGAAGGCCATGGCGCCTTAGACTTTAAGCAAATTTTATTATGGCAGGAGCAGGGGCTTGTGGAATATCTTGGCGAAACATGTGATGTTCGCCCCTTTATTGCAAAGGCAAGTGTAGTGGTTTTGCCTTCATATGGTGAGGGCTTACCTTGTGCTTTGATGGAAGCCATGAGCATGGGGCGCCCCATTGTGGCAACTGATGTTGCAGGTTGTAGAGAGCTTGTGCAAAGTGGGCAAAATGGTTTTTTAGTGCCTGTGAGTGACCCAATAGCCTTGGCAAAAGCATTAGAACACTTTATACTTGAACCACAAGATATTGCTTGCATGGGGCTAAAGGGAAGAATGCTTGCAGAAGAATTTTTTGATGCAAAAAAGGTTGCCGCTCACATGATACGGCATATGCAAATACCATTAAATGGAGTCTAGGAATGACGAAAAATTCGTCAAATATTGGGCAAATAAATTTAGCCAAAATAAATGAACAAAAAAAATATTTTTTAGCCATTAAGCGTATTTTTGATATTTGTATTTCTTTGCTTTTATTGATTATTATAGGTCCTTTATTTGTCGTTATTGCTATAATTATCCGCCTTGAATCAGCTGGCCCAATTATTTATGCCCAAAAGCGCGTGGGACTTTTGGGTGGAATTTTCACTCTATATAAATTCCGCTCCATGCATTATGACGCAGAAAAAAATGGCGCAGTGTGGGCAAGTATAAATGATGAGCGCATAACAAAATGTGGTAGATTTATGCGTAAATTGCGCATGGATGAATTGCCACAGCTTTGGAATATCTTAAAAAATGACATGAGCTTTATTGGGCCAAGGCCCGAGCGTGTGGAATTTGTAAATGAGCTTAAAAATAATATCGAAAATTACAATGCTAGGCATTGTGTAAAGCCTGGGCTTACTGGCCTTGCCCAAGTTTGCTACCCTTATGCCGCTTCAGAAGAGGACGCCAGAAATAAACTTAAATATGACTTATATTACATAAATAATATGTCATTATGGCTTGAAGTGAAAATACTTTTTAAGACAGTTGGCGTGGTACTATTCCCTAAGGGCGTGCGCTAATAAGCTTTTAATAGTTGCGTCATGGCCGCTAAAGCAAAAATCATAATCTTTTTGAACATTATATTTCTTGACAAAAGCCGTTAAAATCATACAAAAAAGCCCATGAAAATTTTTTCACCAGCAATAATTGAAGGCATTAAACGCGGCATACCCATAGTTCTTGGTTATGTGCCTGTGGGTTTTGCTTTTGGGGTTTTGGCTGTAAAAAACAATATTCCACCAGGCTATGCCATTGCCATGTCATGTTTTATTTTTGCTGGTTCTGGTCAATTTGTGGCGGCCTCACTTTGGGGTAGTGGTGTTGGCGCGGCTTCAGTTGTGTTGACAGTTTTTGTTGTTAATCTTAGGCATTTACTTATGTCCGCCTCACTTGCAACGCATATGCAAAAGGCCACTCGCTTTCAGCGCTTTTTAATGGGTTGTGAGCTTACCGATGAAACTTTTGGCGTACATTCAGCAGCCTTTAGGCGTGGTTGGCAGCTTTCACTATCCACTCTTTATTCATGCAATATAACAGCGCATTCTTCTTGGGTTTTAGGCTCTGTGCTGGGTGTGTTTTTTAGCTCACTCATTAGCGATGTTCGCCCGCTTGGTCTTGATTATGCGCTTACAGCCATGTTTTTAGCCTTGCTTATTCCTCAGCTATATTGCAGGCTTGATGTGATCATAGCTATTTTTGCAGGTGTTACTTCTGTTACTCTTAAACTTTTGGGCTTTGGGCAGTGGAATGTAATTGTGGCAACTGTGCTTGCCGCAAGTCTTGGGCTTGCACTGTATACACGTAAAACAGCAACAGAGAAGAAGGCATGAATATAGAGTTGTTAATTGCCATTGTGGGTTGCGTGTTGGTTACACTTATTCCAAGAATATTGCCGCTTATGTATCTGTCTAGTGAATCCATGCCACAATCTGTTTTGCGCTGGTTATCCTTTGTGCCTGTGGCTGTAATGTCTGCCTTGCTTTTACCAGATATTGTTATTCAAAATAATGAATTAGATTTGAGTTTTGATAATATTTTTCTTTTGGCAGCTTTTCCAGCTTTCTTTGTAGCTTGGAAAACCAAAAGTTTTTTTGGAACTATTGCTTGCGCGATGGCATCTGTAGCATTTTTACGTTACATCGGTTGGTAAATGGCTAGTAAGATAAGAAAAAGACGCATAGGCCCACCTCTTGATGCCGCCGAACATAGCAAGTTTTTACTGGTAAAAATTGCTCCTGATTTAGTGGGCATGTTTCGCTTTTTGCTAGAAGCTTATGGACATGTAGCTTATTTTTCAGTAATAAATAAATATGATGCTTTGCTGAAAATCGTATTCTCACCGCACAGAGAAAGGGCAGCCCATGCGGCACTACAAGAAATATCCCAAAGCTTAGATATTACTATTTTGCCGTTTCCAACCAGCAATTATAAGCAAGACTAATCTGAAACCCCAATCTTGATTTTCTAATTAAATACAGTTATTGAAAATACATGCATATTGTATTTTGTATTGATGATAATCCAAAATTTTTACGCCTTTTGCAGGTGGCTGTTCGTTCATTACGCCAAGTAATGGGGGCAGATATTCCTTGTCTTTGCGTGTATGCTGGCGAAGATCCTCATGTTTTTAAAACTTTGCAACAAGAAAATATACCACTATCCAATTATAAGCCCTTACTTTCAAGGGATGTTATTCCTAAAAATTTGCAATATGCCATTGGTTGTTTTCTAAAGCTTGAGCTTGCTCTAGTTCCTGAACTTTTAAATGATGATTATGTTTTATATTGTGATGTTGATGTGTTATTTCGCAAAGATATCAGCGTATTGCTAAATAATAAGCCTGCTTATATGGCCATGGCTAGAGAGTATACTGCGCCATTTTATCATGAGCATGAGGAATTGCGCTACACTTGGCGTGATAATGAATATGTTGTGCCGATGCCATTTCCTATTTGGACGTATAGTAGTGGGGTTTTGCTATATAACCTTAATCGCTTGCGTAAATATGATTTAATTCATAATTTCTTGGCTTTTTGTACTCAAAATCTTGATAAAATAGGAAATTTAGACCAATCTTTGCTAAATTACTATTTTGGGAAGCGTATTACGCGCCTTGAAGAAACTTGGAACCGTCCTCCTTATCATGAAGATGCTTTGGAAAGTGCGCATATAGTGCATTTTCATGGGCCAAAACCTTGGGATTTTCACCCAAGATGGGCGGATTTGCGAGTAGCTTGCTTTGACTCTTTACGCAGTGCTTGGCTTGATTATTTAACACCAGTTGAGCGCGAAGAGTGCGAACTTTGGCGTGAAGAATCCATTAATCCACCAAAAAAACTTTAATGCATAGTCATGACACAACAATTAACTTTATTTAGCCAAGAAAAAAAATCATCCACCACAAAAAATAATTTTATGGTGCTGGATGTAGAAACTCGCCGCTCTGCTAAAGATGTGGGCGGTTGGGACAAGGCCGCGCAAATGGGTGTTAGCGTGGCTGTTTTATATGATAGTGTGGATGATAGTTTCACAGCCTATACTCAAGATGAATTGGCCAATATGTTTAAACGCTTGCAACAAGCTGAACTTGTGATTGGTTTTAATATTATTCGCTTTGATTATACAGTCTTACAACCATTTGCAGATTTTGATTTAAAGCAATTACCAACTTTGGATATGCTTTTACACGTACAGAAACGGCTTTCACACAGATTATCGTTAGATAGTATTGCAACAGCTACGTTAAACGTTGGTAAAAGTGCTGATGGAATGCAGGCTTTAGTTTGGTGGAGGGAAGGCAAGATTGAAGAAATAACTAAATATTGTCAGCAAGATGTGGATATTACCAAGCAGGTTTATCTTTATGGCAGGGCAAATGGATACTTAATGTATGCTGATAAGTTTGGTAAAGTTTCACGAGTGGATGTAGATTTTTCGTGATGTTGTAGATTTTATTTTTTTAATATTTTGAACGGTCGAAAGGCCGTTTTTTTGTTGTGTTTGAAATATTTTGCGCGGTTTTACGGTCTTACACGCTACTTTTATGGAAATTATTAAAATTGATATATTTCATTATTATGCAAAGTAAACAGAAGATAAATGAAGTTTTACAGAATTAGAGTGAAGTTTTATAAAAAACACCCAAATATCCTTTGGGGATATTTGGGCATTAAAAGTTTTTAAGGGGGTTGCCTATCCTAAGAGCGGCTAAGCCGTAGCGTTAGGCGAGGGACGCGCCTTACGGATATAGAGAGCAAAGATGGGGAAATTTTATTAAAAAAATTCCCCCAGAAAATATTAAAATAAACTAATTTATAATTCAGGTGGTAGGTCTTGAAGCTCAGCCCATGAAAATACAGGGC
>CAYJCI010000183.1:0-4626 GCA_964368595.1 uncultured Desulfovibrionaceae bacterium | reverse complement strand
CTGTGCAGGCTCATTTGCGCCCAAAGCCGCTAGTTAATGCTGGGCTAATTATTTCTAGAATTGGCATGCAAGCAAGGCCGCCAGTGCTTATGGATGTGTCAGATGGTTTAGCACGTGACTTACCACGCCTGCTAGGTATGGACGCACAAGACCAAGTTGCTAAAGAGCATCTTGGGGCACAAGTGGTCTTGCCAGAGGCTCTTTTGCATGATGAAGTAATACGCTATAATCGTGAGAATGGTCTTTGCCCAAGCAATGAAGCTTGGCTTGGTGGTGAAGATTATGCCCTCTTGGGTGCTTGTGCGCCAGCGGTCTTTCCTTTGCTTCGTGCTGCTTTACCAACAGTGCAAAGCATCGGGGTGATTACTGATGATGGCAAAATTTCATTAAATGGTGAAGATGTTACCCACTTTCAAGGCTTTGACCATTTTGGGTAAGAGATTGTAGTTAAACTAAAAATTCCCCTTTAGCACGCCAGCTAAAGGGGAATTTTTTAATTTTAATGTTTTTTCTTAGAATGTATAGCGTAAGCCAACAGCAATTTCGTGAGCTGAGCCAACATTGCTTAAATCTGTGTTTCTATAGCTAGGCCCCATTGCCGTTACAAAGTTTTCTACTGCATAATCAAATGCACCGAAGTTTAGATATTTATATCCTATATCCAAAGTTACACGAGGGGTAATTTCTATACCAACACCTGCTCCCACTTGCCATGCAAATTGTGTAAAGTTCTCTGTGCTACTTAAACCCTGTGTGCCTTCCTTTACTTCTATGTTTGAGTTAATGAAGGCAAGCCCCGCACCAGCCATAACATAGGGGGTAAAGCGAGAACTGTTATGAAAATCATAAAAAGCATTAAGCATAAGTGTATTTACATTAAGCTTGTTGACAATCTCTACTGTGCTTACAGATGCGTAATTTACTTCAACGTTAGCGTTGCCCTGCCATTGTTTACGCATGGCGTATTCAATATCAAGACGCACTGGCACATCATAGCGAGGGTATAAATCGTACCCGAGGTTAATGGCCGCACCAAAAACTACTTGTGACCAAGAGTCAGAGAAGGGAATTGTTTTTCCTGTGGCAGTGTCATTAAATTCCATGTCCGACCAATTTGTTTGATTTGCACCCAATATTTTAGCACCTACATAAACACCAGAAGAAGGCTTTCCAAGGCTTGTGGTTTTTTCGCTATCTTCGCCTGAATTTTCGCCACCAAATGTGTAGCGTATGCCTAGTACAATTTCGTGAGCATTGCCAATATTAACAAAACTTGAATCTGTTTCAGATTTACCGATTTCAAAAAAATTTTCAATTTCATAATTAAAATTTGCAAAAGATAAGAACTTATAGCCTAGATCTAAAGTAACATTGGGCGTAAGTTCTATACCAACGCCTGCACCAATTTGCCAAGCAGGGCTTAATAAGGATGCGTAGTGCGTAATGCTGTTATTTTGGTCGCCTCTAATGCCAATTTGAGCATCAAGAAAAGCGACACCTATGCCAGCCATAATATATGGTGTGAAGCGTGAGTTATTATAAAAATCATAATAACCACTGAGCATAAGTGTTTGTAAATTCATTGAAGATTGATACTCAAAATTTTGAGCCATAAAGTTTATATCAGAATTGCCTCGCCATTTATTACGCATGGTGTATTCAAGATCAAGGCGAACAGGCACGTCATAGTGCTTATAAAAATCATAGCCAAGAGCCACTCCAAGACCAAGTGTGACATTGGTCCAATTGTCATTAATATTCGTACTGCTAGGCCCACCAGTTTCTGTGATAGTCATGTTTGACCAGTTGGTTTGGGCAGATGCTAGTATTTTGGCACTTGCGTAAATTCCGTCAGAGGCATGGCTTTTGGTTTTAGTTGTAGCATGAGCCAGAGGTAAAAATGTAGATGAAAAACAAATTGTTAGAATACAAATGAGAATGCGGATATGCATGAATAACTTCCTTTATCGCGATATGGGTGGCATTGTATAGATATATTAAAATAAGGCAATATAATTAATTTGTCAGTAATTCGACCTCAGCGTGATTTTAATTTGGCAATTTTATTAAAATATTCTGCTTGTAAAAATTAAATATTTTAATGGTTTATTTGTCTTCAGTGCTGGCTGATTTATTTTTTATAATTTTCTTAAAACAAATGTAAGAGATTTATATATATGCTTTTTTTAATAAATTGATTGTGTGGAACACTTTATGCATTACATCTGCCAGAGAACCCTCATAAAGGAGAAATCGTCATGTTTTTGACTTATCGCAATTATATACAAGTTATGCTACCCAAGGCCATTTTGTGCCTAGGTTTAATTCTCGCCCTTGCAAGCCCTGCTCACGCAGTGCGTATTAAGGATATAGCCACATTTTCTGGCGTGCGTGATAACCAACTCATTGGCTATGGCCTTGTGGTTGGTCTTAGCGGCACTGGGGATAAAACTGGCTCAGTCTTCACCACATCATCCATAGCTAATATGATGGATAAAATGGGTGTTGGTGTTGATGAATCTAAGCTTAAAGTTAAAAACGTAGCGGCTGTTATGGTTACTGCTCGCATGCCCATTTCTGCAAAGCCTGGGACTCGCCTTGATGTAACTATTTCTTCAGTGGGTGATGCTACGTCCTTGCTTGGTGGCGTGCTTTTGCAAACCTCGCTTAAGGGTGTTGATGGCAAAACCTATATGCTGGCTCAAGGTTCTTTAACTGTTGGTGGCTTCTCTGCTGGTGGCGCTGCTGCAACCACACAGAAAAATATTACTACTGTTGGTGTAATCCCCGGTGGTGGTATTGTGGAGCGTGGCATACCATTTGAATTTAATGATCAAGAAAGCTTAACCCTTAGCATGCGTATTGCCGACTTTAGCACTACACAACAAATCGCAGAGCAATTGAATGCCGCCATGGGTGGCCCATTTTCAAGAGCAACTGATGCCTCCACAGTGGAAATTGCCATACCACCACAATATAAAAATAATATGGTGCCGCTCATGGCATCGCTTGAAAATATCGAAATATCACCAGACGCACCTGCCAAGGTGGTTGTGGATGAAAAAACAGGCACAGTGGTACTTGGGCGTAATGTAAGAATTTCTCAAACCGCAGTTGCGCATGGTAATTTGCAAATTACTGTACAAGAAACTGAGCAAGTTTCACAACCTGGCCCATTCTCACAAGGCCAAACTGTAGTTAGCCCAGAAACAGAAGTCAATGTGCGTGAAGAAAATCGCCGCTTGATGATGGTTGAAGGTGCAACTTTACAAGAATTGGTGGACGGTCTTAACGCCATTGGGGCAACTCCACGTGACCTTATTTCCATATTGCGTACCCTTCAGGTATCTGGTGCGCTGCATGCGGATTTGGAGGTGATTTAAGATGTCAGTTAACTCCATAAATATGTTACAAACCAAGGGGCAAATGCAAGCTCAGGACTTAGAGCTTAAGCAAAATCAAGTGACTTCACTTGGTAAGAGCAATATGTCAGCCGCTGAAAAGGAAAAGAAGCTACGCGAAGCTTGCGAAGGCTTTGAATCCATCTTTATTCAAAAAATGTGGCAACAAATGCGTGCTACATTACCGCAAGAAAACCCCTTAGTGGGCCGTGAAGAAAAGTTTTGGCAAAGTATGTATGACCAAGAGCTATCCAAAAAGATGGCATCCTCTGGTGGTGTTGGTCTTGCTGATATGATGTATGACCAATTATCCCAAAACTTGGTTTCTGCAAGCCGTACCACAGCTGAAAGCACGGGCAAGAGTAGAGGCGGCTTTGAAATTGCAGCCACTCCACTCATGCCACAACATAGCATGCAAGCAAGCGAAGCCCTTGAATCTGGCAAAAGTGCCCTACAAGCGGCAAAGCCTCATGTGATGGCTGATATTTATGATGGCGCTGCTTCCAACACAGGCCAAGGCCAAGTGGCAAACCAAAATAGCAATGCTCAAACTGCAAATAACAACACTGCTAATTTGCAAGCTGTGGCAGGCCAAAGCCCTGCTCCTGTGCAAGGTAGCTCTCCTTCAAGCTCTCCTTTAGTCGAGCAATATTTGACAAATTTATTGGCTAAGCAAACTGGACAATCGGGCCAGATAGGCCAATCAGGGCAATCTGGTCAGGCAAATGTATCTGGTGCCAATCTTTTAACAGGCCCTGAGCTTGCAAGGCAGGCTCAACTTATAGCCACCAGCCAACCACCATTGCATGGTGTATTGCCAGCGCAAAGTACGCCCATTAGCGGCAATGCCTTACAAGCGCAAAATGCTCTCTTAGGTGCTAATAATACAGCCGCAACAGGTACAGCGCTTTTGCAATCTCAAATTAGTGGTCAGCCAATTCCTAATGCGCAACCTCAAATAATACGCACAACTTATACTACTAATTTGCCAGAAAATCAGCGCACTGCTCAACCTGAAATAACATCAAGGGCAAAACCAAAGCAATTATTAACCTCTGGTCAACCCATGGTTAATAATCCAAGCTCAGCAGCCTATGCTTACGGTGCAAGCCAATCAAGCACTGATAGAAAAGCCGCAGCTGAAACAGTGACACCCATAAAAACAGCAAGCGGCGGCTAAAGGCATAATTTTTGCATTATTTAATTACAAAGAAAAAGCGGGCAA
>CAYJCI010000182.1:0-4634 GCA_964368595.1 uncultured Desulfovibrionaceae bacterium | reverse complement strand
CTGTGCAGGCTCATTTGCGCCCAAAGCCGCTAGTTAATGCTGGGCTAATTATTTCGAGAATTGGCATGCAAGCAAGGCCACCAGTGCTTATGGATGTGTCAGATGGCTTAGCACGTGACTTACCACGCCTGCTTGGCATGGACGCACAATGCCAAGTTGCTAAAGAGCATCTTGGGGCACAAGTGATTTTGCCAGAGGCCCTTTTGCATGATGAAGTAATACACTATAATCGTGAAAATGGTCTTTGCCCAAGCAATGAAGCTTGGCTTGGTGGTGAGGATTATGCCCTCTTGGGTGCTTGTGCGCCAGCGGTTTTTCCTTTGCTTCGTGCTGCTTTGCCAACAGTGCAAAGCATTGGGGTGATTACTGATGATGGCAAAATTTCATTAAATGGTGAAGATGTAACCCACTTTCAAGGCTTTGACCATTTTGGGTAAGAGAGTGTAATTAAACTAAAAATCCCCCTTTAGCATGCCAGCTAAAAGGGGGATTTTTTTAATTTTAAGGTTTTTTCTTAGAATGTATAGCGTAAGCCAACAGCAATTTCGTGAGCTGAACCAACATTGCTTAAGTCTGTGTTTTTATAGCTAGCGCCCATAGTTGAGGTAAAGTTTTCTACTGCATAATCAAATGCACCGTAATTTAGATATTTATATCCTATATCCAAAGTTACACGGGGGGTGATTTCTATGCCAACACCTGCACCCACTTGCCATGCAAACTGTGTAAAGTTCTCTGTGCTGCTTAAACCTCGTGTGCCTTCCTTCACTTCTATGTTTGAGTTAATGAAGGCAAGCCCCGCACCAGCCATAACATAAGGGGTAAAGCGAGAACTGTTATGAAAATCATAAAAAGCACTAAGCATTAGAGTATTTACATTAAGCTTGTTGACAATCTCTACTGTGCTTACAGATGCGTAATTTACTTCAACGTTAGCGTTGCCCTGCCATTGTTTACGCATGGCGTATTCAATATCAAGACGCACTGGCACATCATAGCGAGGGTATAAATCGTACCCGAGGTTAATGGCCGCACCAAAAACTACTTGTGACCAAGAGTCAGAGAAGGGAATTGTTTTTCCTGTGGCAGTGTCATTAAATTCCATGTCCGACCAATTTGTTTGATTTGCACCCAATATTTTAGCACCTACATAAACACCAGAAGAAGGCTTTCCAAGGCTTGTGGTTTTTTCGCTATCTTCGCCTGAATTTTCGCCACCAAATGTGTAGCGTATGCCTAGTACAATTTCGTGAGCATTGCCAATATTAACAAAACTTGAATCTGTTTCAGATTTACCGATTTCAAAAAAATTTTCAATTTCATAATTAAAATTTGCAAAAGATAAGAACTTATAGCCTAGATCTAAAGTAACATTGGGCGTAAGTTCTATACCAACGCCTGCACCAATTTGCCAAGCAGGGCTTAATAAGGATGCGTAGTGCGTAATGCTGTTATTTTGGTCGCCTCTAATGCCAATTTGAGCATCAAGAAAAGCGACACCTATGCCAGCCATAATATATGGTGTGAAGCGTGAGTTATTATAAAAATCATAATAACCACTGAGCATAAGTGTTTGTAAATTCATTGAAGATTGATACTCAAAATTTTGAGCCATAAAGTTTATATCAGAATTGCCTCGCCATTTATTACGCATGGTGTATTCAAGATCAAGGCGAACAGGCACGTCATAGTGCTTATAAAAATCATAGCCAAGAGCCACTCCAAGACCAAGTGTGACATTGGTCCAATTGTCATTAATATTCGTACTGCTAGGCCCACCAGTTTCTGTGATAGTCATGTTTGACCAGTTGGTTTGGGCAGATGCTAGTATTTTGGCACTTGCGTAAATTCCGTCAGAGGCATGGCCTTTGGTTTTAGTTGTAGCATGAGTTTGAGGTGAAAATATAAATGAAAAACAAACTGTTAGAATGCAAATGAGGATGCGGATATGCATGAATAACTCCCTTTATCGTGATATGAGGGCATTGTATAGATATATTAAAATAAGGCAATATATTTAACTTGTCAGTAATTCGACCACAGCGTGATTTTAATTTGGCAATTTTATTAAAATATTTCGCTTGTAAAGTTTAATTATTTTAATGGTTTTATCTGTTTTTTAATGCTGGCTGATTTGCTTTTAATAATTTTCTTAAAGCAAGTGTAAGCAATTTATATATGCTTTTTTTTAATAAATTGATTGTGTGGAACACTTTATGCATTACATCTGCCAGAGAACCCTCATAAAGGAGAAATCGTCATGTTTTTGACTTATCGCAATTATATACAAGTTATGCTACCCAAGGCCATTTTGTGCCTAGGTTTAATTCTCGCCCTTGCAAGCCCTGCTCACGCAGTGCGTATTAAGGATATAGCCACATTTTCTGGCGTGCGTGATAACCAACTCATTGGCTATGGCCTTGTGGTTGGTCTTAGCGGCACTGGGGATAAAACTGGCTCAGTCTTCACCACATCATCCATAGCTAATATGATGGATAAAATGGGTGTTGGTGTTGATGAATCTAAGCTTAAAGTTAAAAACGTAGCGGCTGTTATGGTTACTGCTCGCATGCCCATTTCTGCAAAGCCTGGGACTCGCCTTGATGTAACTATTTCTTCAGTGGGTGATGCTACGTCCTTGCTTGGTGGCGTGCTTTTGCAAACCTCGCTTAAGGGTGTTGATGGCAAAACCTATATGCTGGCTCAAGGTTCTTTAACTGTTGGTGGCTTCTCTGCTGGTGGCGCTGCTGCAACCACACAGAAAAATATTACTACTGTTGGTGTAATCCCCGGTGGTGGTATTGTGGAGCGTGGCATACCATTTGAATTTAATGATCAAGAAAGCTTAACCCTTAGCATGCGTATTGCCGACTTTAGCACTACACAACAAATCGCAGAGCAATTGAATGCCGCCATGGGTGGCCCATTTTCAAGAGCAACTGATGCCTCCACAGTGGAAATTGCCATACCACCACAATATAAAAATAATATGGTGCCGCTCATGGCATCGCTTGAAAATATCGAAATATCACCAGACGCACCTGCCAAGGTGGTTGTGGATGAAAAAACAGGCACAGTGGTACTTGGGCGTAATGTAAGAATTTCTCAAACCGCAGTTGCGCATGGTAATTTGCAAATTACTGTACAAGAAACTGAGCAAGTTTCACAACCTGGCCCATTCTCACAAGGCCAAACTGTAGTTAGCCCAGAAACAGAAGTCAATGTGCGTGAAGAAAATCGCCGCTTGATGATGGTTGAAGGTGCAACTTTACAAGAATTGGTGGACGGTCTTAACGCCATTGGGGCAACTCCACGTGACCTTATTTCCATATTGCGTACCCTTCAGGTATCTGGTGCGCTGCATGCGGATTTGGAGGTGATTTAAGATGTCAGTTAACTCCATAAATATGTTACAAACCAAGGGGCAAATGCAAGCTCAGGACTTAGAGCTTAAGCAAAATCAAGTGACTTCACTTGGTAAGAGCAATATGTCAGCCGCTGAAAAGGAAAAGAAGCTACGCGAAGCTTGCGAAGGCTTTGAATCCATCTTTATTCAAAAAATGTGGCAACAAATGCGTGCTACATTACCGCAAGAAAACCCCTTAGTGGGCCGTGAAGAAAAGTTTTGGCAAAGTATGTATGACCAAGAGCTATCCAAAAAGATGGCATCCTCTGGTGGTGTTGGTCTTGCTGATATGATGTATGACCAATTATCCCAAAACTTGGTTTCTGCAAGCCGTACCACAGCTGAAAGCACGGGCAAGAGTAGAGGCGGCTTTGAAATTGCAGCCACTCCACTCATGCCACAACATAGCATGCAAGCAAGCGAAGCCCTTGAATCTGGCAAAAGTGCCCTACAAGCGGCAAAGCCTCATGTGATGGCTGATATTTATGATGGCGCTGCTTCCAACACAGGCCAAGGCCAAGTGGCAAACCAAAATAGCAATGCTCAAACTGCAAATAACAACACTGCTAATTTGCAAGCTGTGGCAGGCCAAAGCCCTGCTCCTGTGCAAGGTAGCTCTCCTTCAAGCTCTCCTTTAGTCGAGCAATATTTGACAAATTTATTGGCTAAGCAAACTGGACAATCGGGCCAGATAGGCCAATCAGGGCAATCTGGTCAGGCAAATGTATCTGGTGCCAATCTTTTAACAGGCCCTGAGCTTGCAAGGCAGGCTCAACTTATAGCCACCAGCCAACCACCATTGCATGGTGTATTGCCAGCGCAAAGTACGCCCATTAGCGGCAATGCCTTACAAGCGCAAAATGCTCTCTTAGGTGCTAATAATACAGCCGCAACAGGTACAGCGCTTTTGCAATCTCAAATTAGTGGTCAGCCAATTCCTAATGCGCAACCTCAAATAATACGCACAACTTATACTACTAATTTGCCAGAAAATCAGCGCACTGCTCAACCTGAAATAGCATCAAAGCCAAAGTCAAAGCCAAAGCAGTTATTAACCTCTGGTCAACCCATGGTTAATAATCCAAGCTCAGCAGCATATGCTTACGGTGCAAGCCAATCAAACACTGATAGAAAAGCCGCAACTGAAACAGTGACACCCATAAAAACAGTAAACGGCGGCTAAAGGCATAATTTTTGCATTATTTAATTACAAAGAAAAAGCGGGCAA
>CAYJCI010000181.1:0-4641 GCA_964368595.1 uncultured Desulfovibrionaceae bacterium | reverse complement strand
GCTTCGGCTTTTGATCCTGATAAATTACAATGGTTAAATGGGCATTATGTTCGCTCCTTGCCTTTGGATGAGCTTGCAAAGCGCACCTTACCCTTTGTTCGTGATTTAGGTTATGACGCTGTAACTGAGCAGGATTTAAGCGTAATGGTTGGCCTTTTCCGTGAGCGTGCCGCCAATTTGGTGGATTTAGCAAAAGCGCTTGTGCCACTCTTGGTAAAAAGTGCTGAGCTTGAATATGACCCCAAGGCTGTGGAGAAGGCTCGCAATGATGAAAGCATTAATATCATAAAACAATTAGCAGAAAATTTTGCAAAATGTGATGATTTTACTGATAAAACTCTTGAAACCCTCATCCATGATTTTGTGGAGGCAAGTGGGCTTAAATTTAAACAAGTAGGCCCACCATTGCGTGTAGCTTTGCTTGGTTATATGGGCGGGCCAGCCTTACCAGAGGTTATGACCGTGCTTGGTAAGGATGAAAGCCTTGCTCGCTTGCAAAAGTTTGTAGTAAGTGTGTAAGTTATTTTGATTTAATACCGTTAAAAGCTAACTTGAGTGAAAAATAGCTTGAAAATTGGCAAATTTTACGCTCGCATAGCTTAAAATTATGCAAATTGTTCAAAATATACATTGCCAGATGTACTTCTTATGTGTATGTTGAACGGCGAACATCACATACCTATTGTGATGAAAATAAAACAAAGAGGAGAAGAAGGATGAAATTTCTTAAGTACGTGTTTTTGCTAGCTTTCGTAGCAGTAGCATTTAGTGTGACTCCTGCCGTTGCGGCTGAGCCTATTAAAATTGGTGTATACCTACCATTGACCGGTCAAAATGCATTTGGTGGTCAGCTTGAGCTTGAAGGTATTCAACTTGCTCACAAACAAATGGGAAGCATTTTGGGCCGTCCTGTTGAGCTTGTAGTTGTTGATAATAAGTCTGATAAAGTAGAAGCAGCAAACGCAGTTAAGCGCTTGACTGAGCGTGACAAAGTTAACGCTATCATCGGTACTTATGGTTCTTCCCTTGCCATGGCCGGTGGCGAAGTTGCTGAAAAAGCTAAAACCCCAGTTGTGGGAACTTCTTGCACCAGCCCATTGGTAACTCAAGGTAAAAAATACTATTTCCGTGCTTGCTTTATTGACCCATACCAAGGTCTTGGCGCAGCACAATATGCTTTTGAAAACCTAGGCTACAAGAAAGCCGCTATCTTAATGGACGTTGCTAACGATTATGCTGTTGGCCTTGGTGCATTCTTTAAGCGTTCTTTCACCAAGCTTGGTGGTGAGATTGTTAGCGAAATGAAGTATAGCTCTGGCGATACTGACTTTACAGCTCAGCTTACCGAACTTATTGCTAAAAAGCCTGACATCGTGTTCATGCCTGCTTACTTTGCTGAAGGTGCTATCATCATGAAGCAAGCTCGTGAGCTTGGTGCTACCTTCCGTCTAATGGGTGCTGACGCTATGGACAACCCAGACACCTTAAAGATTGCTGGTGCTGCTGCTGAAGGCTTCTTGCTAACTGCATTCCCTTATGCTGCTAATATGCCTAACATGAGCGCTGAAGCTAAGAAGTACACCGATGCTTGGAATGCCGCTTATCCTGATAAAGAAACCAACATGAACGCTGCTCTTGGTTACACCAGCTACATGATGATTATGGACGCAATTAAGCGTGCTGGTAGTGCTGATAAAGAAGCTATTGCTCTAAATCTTGCTACCATTAAAAACTTGCCTACTCCTCTTGGCATGTTAACAATCAACGCAACCCACGATGCTGAAATGCCTATTGGTATTATTGGTTATCAAGGTGGAAAGCGTGTTTATTTAGAAGAAATTCAACCTAAATAATCAAGCCTTTATGCTGGGGCATGGTTCGCCATGCCCCTTTTTTTTAGAGCTTTGCCATTTTGCAAGCTAACTTTTTGGATTAGGAAGTAGCATGAGCCTTGAAATGTTCTTGCAGCATTTTTTTAATGCTCTGACCTTAGGGTCACTGTATGCCCTTATTGCCATTGGTTACACCATGGTTTACGGCATCCTTCGCCTTATCAACTTTGCCCATGGTGATGTGTTGATGTTAGGGGCGTATTTTGTATTTTTTGGCACTTTTGCCTATGGATTGCCTTGGGGCCTTGCCGCAGCTATTGCAATAGCTGGCGCGAGTTTCTTGGGTGTACTGGTTGAGCGAGTTGCATATCGACCTTTGCGCGACGCTCCCCGAATTTCTGCCTTAATTAGTGCTATTGCAGTCTCATTTTTCATAGAAAGTCTTGCTGTAGTTGTATTTACTGGTCTTCCGCGCCCAGTGTTACAACCAGATTGGCTCATTGAGAAATGGAGCATTGGTAATGTGCACATACTGCCTCTAACTGCCTTTGTGCCTGGTGTTACCCTAGTTTTGGTTAGCATCTTATTGTATATTGTTTATCGTACAAAGCCCGGCCTTGCCATGCGTGCCATATCTAAAGATATTGAAACAACACGCCTTTTAGGGGTGAAGGTTGATAATATTATTGCATTAACCTTCTGTATTGGCTCCGCCCTTGCTGCTGCATCGGGTATTATGTGGGCCTTGCGCTATCCGAAAATTGACCCATACATGGGCATTATTCCAGGATTTAAGGCCTTTATTGCCGCAGTTTTTGGTGGCATTGGCTCCATTCAAGGTGCAGTAATTGGCGGCTTACTTTTAGGATTTATTGAAATTATGGCTGTGGCCTTTATGCCGCACCTTTCAGGCTATCGTGACGCCTTTGCATTTATCCTATTGGTATTTGTATTACTCATAAAGCCCACTGGTCTTTTTGGTGAACGCATGGAGGAAAAAATCTAATGCGATTAAACAAAGATACCATTGGTGCTATTATTCTTATGCTTCTTGGGGGCTTATTTGTCTTTGAGGCCGAGACTTTTCTTGGTAATTATGAAGTATACATCTTAAAGCTGATTTTTATTAATGCAATTTTAGCTTTGTCTCTTAATCTAATCTATGGATATACTGGTCTTTTTTCCTTAGGTCATGCAGGCTTTATTGCCATTGGAGCTTATGTTTCTGCCCTTTGCATTCTAAGCCCTGAACAAAAGGAAATCATGTGGCTGCTTGAGCCTATGATGTGGCCATTTTCAGTAATATTTACGCCGTTTTGGGTGTCGGTATTAGCTGGTGGAACGGTAGCGGCCTTTTTTGCCTTGCTTATTGGCTTACCCGTGTTACGCCTTGGCGATGACTACTTGGGCATAGCAACGCTTGGCTTTGCTGAAATTATCCGCGTGCTTATTGTTAATATTAACCCAATTACTAATGGTTCATTAGGCATTAAGGGCATACCAGGCTATGCTGATTTAATTACTTGCTATTTTTGGTTAGTGATTACGCTTATCTTCATGGTGCGTTTTGTAAATAGTAATTATGGTAACGTAATAAAATGTATCCGAGATAATGAAATTGCCGCCAAAGTTATGGGCATAAATGTATTTTTCTACAAAGTATTGTCCTTTTGTCTTGGTGCTTTCTTTGCTGGAATTGGCGGTGCCTTGCTTGGCAGTCACTTATCCACTATTGACCCCAAAATGTTTAACTTTTTGTTGACATTTAACGTGCTTATGTTCGTTGTAGCTGGTGGTCTTGGCTCCATTACTGGTTCGCTTCTTGGTGCTTCTGTAATTACAGTTTTACTTGAATGGCTAAGAATTTTAGAGGAACCCATGAGCCTTGGATTTATTGAAATTCCGGGTATACCTGGCATGCGTATGGTTGTTTTCTCGCTAATATTACTTGGTATCATCTTATTTAGACGTGAAGGTATTATGGGTATGCGTGAAATAACATGGCAAAGCATTTTAGGCTTTTGGAGGAAGAAATGAGTAATTCATTTGTAAAACCAGCTCCAAAAGATGCGGTGCTTAGTGTTGAGAATGTTGTAATGCGCTTTGGTGGTGTGGTTGCTGTTAATGATTTGAATTTTGCCATACCCAAGGGTAGTATTGTTGGGCTAATTGGGCCAAATGGTGCTGGTAAAACCACAGTTTTTAACGTAATTAGTGGTTTTTATACCCCGCAAGAAGGGCAGGTAGTGTTTAATGGTGAAAATATTACTGGCAATGCCCCTCATAAGGTGTGTAAGTCTGGTATTGCTCGTACCTTTCAAAATATTCGCCTTTCTCAGCACTTAACTGCTTTACAAAATGTAATGGTGGGTTGTCATGTGCGCCGTAAATGCCCTTGGTGGATGGTGCCATTTTCATTACCTATGCTGCTTAAAGAAGAAGATGCCATACGTGAAAAGGCTGAAAAGCTTATAGCTAGGCTTGATTTAACGCCATATATGCACGAAAAGGCAAGCAGTTTGCCATATGGTGCTCAGCGTAGGCTTGAAATTGCAAGAGCTTTAGCAACGGAGCCAAAATTCCTTTTGCTTGATGAGCCTGCTGCTGGTATGAATCCGCAAGAAAGCATAGAACTTATGCATTTTATTGGATATATTCGTGATGAATTTGATCTAACCATATTGCTAATTGAGCATGACATGAAGGTTGTTATGGGCGTTTGCCAATATATTTGGGTTGTGGAATATGGCTGCCTAATTGCTGAAGGTGAGCCAGATAGTATTCGCAATAACCCTGATGTTATTAAGGC
>CAYJCI010000180.1:0-4657 GCA_964368595.1 uncultured Desulfovibrionaceae bacterium | reverse complement strand
TTTGACATTTCAAGGGTTTGAGCATTGATTGTTCCATAGTTTTCTGTGCCAGCAACTCCAAGCTCCATGGCGCCAGCCGCAGGCGTTGCGGAGAATAAATTACCGCCTTCACGGTATAGCCCATCTTCACTAGTAAAGCGAGCAACTGGAATTTCAAAAAGGTCTGAGCTTTGCCCATTGGTGTAATATCCAACAATGCGCCCACTATCTGTTATATCAAGGCTAGTTAGGCTACCTTCTCCATAACCATCTTGCTCACTGTGGTATAGATTATTAGTGCCACTAAAGGCATTTGTTGCCTTGTTTGAAATGGCAACTGAGCTACCCATGCTTGGCAAAAGTGTATTATCAAGTCCCACGTCTGCGGCAGATGCTGGAGCATTCTCCCAAGCGCCTTGGGTGGTTATGCCAAAATCAACACTAAGGTTTTGACCATTTAAATTTAATTGCGGTGCACCACTGCTAAGTGCTGCAGGAGTCCATGTTGTTAAATCTTGAGTATTTGTAGGGTCGGTAGGAGTAAAGGCCGACATATCCACAATCTCACCACTGGAATTAAAAGTAAGTGTCCCTGTCATAAGCGGTTGAGGTGTTGCCCCTTGGCTTGTGTCATTGGACGCTATTAAAAATTCGATGACATTTTGCGGCGCAGTGGTGGGTGTGCCATCAAAGTATACTGTAAGTTCATGCTTTTCACCATTGGCATCATATATTTGCACTGGCTGAGAATAGCTTGATGAACCAGCAGGGCTTTGAGCCGTTGGGTCATAGCTTTGTGCCATGCTAAAATATGGGTCGGTGATGCTTGTAGATGCATCTGAGATATTGCCAAGGTTAAAGCCTAAGCTTATTTCACTGGAAGGATTGCCTGGCATTTTGTCAAAAACATTTACTTGAATGGGCTGAAGCGCCCCCTTATTACCAGCATCATCAATGGGATAACCATTTAAAACTTCACCACCAGGTAACTCTAAAATGCCAACGTCGTCAAAGCGGAAGTTCCCAGCCCTTGTATATAAGGTTTCACCTTCAAGGCCTGTTACTTGGAAAAACCCCTTGCCTCCAATAGCTAAGTCGGTAAGTTCAATACCTGCCTCAAAGCCGCCTTGGGTAAAGGACGTTCTAACAGCATCAATTTGCACGCCCATACCAAGCTGACCCATGGGAGCCCATGAATCGTCGGTTGCGTTATAGCTATTGCCTGCACTTCCCTGATCTTTATACATAAGGTCAGAAAAAGTAACCATTTGCTGTTTAAAGCCTACCGTGCTCACATTGGCCATGTTGTTACTAACAACACTCATGCCATCGCTAAGGCTTTTCATGCCTGTGGCACCTATGTATAGGGCACTGTTCATAATCACTCCTATGCAAAAACATATAATACGGAAAATTTTTCCCGTAAGAGTCTTGCACAAGAGTAAAAGCATTTTCTGTGCCAAGACAATTTTTGCCGTGTAAAAAATTTTATTTAGCTAAAGGAGCTTTTTTAGGGAAAATTAGTAAGATTTCTTGAGCATGTTAGTATGTTAAAAACCGTAACTTAGTGGGAATAGTAAACAAATTTTCATATGGTTATTGCGTATAAACCGGCAAAAGCCATTGCTTGCAGGGGAGTTAATTTTTGTATACAATCTTTATGAGTCTGAGTTCTTTTAAAGTTTTTATTCATTAAACTTATAACATAAAGGATGTAGTATGAAACGTGTTTTACTCCTCTTTGTATTGTGTGTAGGCGTGTTGTTTATGGCTCAACCTTCCATGGCTGCTGAAACCAAGGCCCCAGAGCACTTGCGTTTTATGGCAGGCCCTCCCGGTGGTAACTGGTTTGCACTAGGTACTGCTCTTTCTGAAATGTGGACTAAAAATGTAGTTCAAACCACTAACAGCAGTGGTGGTGGCGTATCTAACATTATTAACTCAAATAACCGCAAAGGTGATTTGGGCTTTACTGTAACTTCATTTATTGGTGCAGCTGTTGCTGGTGAAGAAGATTTTAAAGGCAAAAATATTGATAATGCTGTTGTTTTTGCTAACCTTTACACTCAGGTAACTTACTTCATCATGCGTGAAGATTTTGCTAAAAAGCATGGCGTAGCCACCGTTGGTGATTTATTTGCTAAAAAAATTCCAGTGCGCTTTGCCACTTTGAAGCCAGGCACAGCCTCTGAATTTTTAGTAAAAGTATTATTCTCTAAGGGATATGACACTAACTTTACTAAGTTAAAAAACAACAATGGTTGGTCTGTACAATACGCTTCTTATGAAGGTGGTGCTGACCTTATCGCTGATAATCATATTGATGTATTCGCTTTTTCTGTTGGTCAGGTAGCGTCTATTGTTATGAATATTGAAAGCCGCGTGCCTGTTCGTGTCCTAGGTGTTGAGCAAGCAGCTCTTGATGCCGTTAGCAAAGCTTATGGCACAAGCACTCATACCATTAAGCCTGGTATTTATAAAAGTGTAACCACACCTGTAAATACAGTTGGTGACTATACAAGTATTGTTATTCGTAAGGATTTACCTGAAGAGTTTGTATTTAATCTAAGCAAGGCCATGTGGGAAAATAAGCAAGGCCTTACCAATGCTGTTAAAGACGTTCAAGAACTCTCCCCACAGACTGCATTACCTAAGGGTGTTCCTGCTCACCCTGGTGCGGTTAAGTTCTGGAATAGTGTAAAATAATTCGTGTTTTTAGTGCGGGGCTTGCCAGCTTTAAGGCCGTAAGCCCCGTGCTTCTTTAGCCTTTATTAAAGTGAGTTGCATATGAGAGAGCTGTCTGGTTGGCAACAAAGGTTGCTATATGTTTATATTGTTTGCGTTGGCTTATTCCACCTTTACACTGCTTTTGCAGGTAGCTTTGAGGCTTACTTACAACGCACAACTCACCTCATGCTCATTTTGCCGCTGACTTATGTTCTCTTTCCCATTAACTCCAAAGCCCCCAAGGATTATATACCTTGGTATGATTGGATTTTAGGCTTTTTAGCCGCAGTCCCAGGTTTATATGGCGTCTTGAATTACGACTCTATTGTTAATAGAATTCAGCAGGTTGACCCGCTGACCGATGCCCAATTCTATTGTGGTGCTGCGCTTGTGTTTATGTTGCTTGAAGGTTCAAGGCGTGTAGTTGGCCTGCCGCTATCAATCATTGCGGCATTATTTGCGGCTTATATGCACTTTGGCAATGCCTTACCAGGAATATTAAAAGGCCTTTCTTTAACATATCCAGAAGTTGTGGAGCAACTATATCTTACTGATGAGGGTATTTTCTCCATGCCGCTTGGGGTTTCTGCAACCTTTGTTATTGTATTTTTAATTTTTGGTGGTTTTTTAGAAAAAAGCGGCGCTGGCGAGTATTTTATGGATCTTGCACGCGCTCTTATGGGCACAAAGCCTGGCGGCCCTGCTCAAATTGCCGTGGTTAGCTCTTGCCTTTTTGGCTCCATTAGTGGCTCAGCTGTGGCTAATGTTTACGGAACTGGCTCATTTACAATCCCACTCATGAAGCGCATAGGCTACACACCAACATTTGCTGGTGCTGTGGAGGCTGCGGCAAGCACCGGTGGGCAAATTATGCCACCAGTAATGGGCGCTGGGGCATTTCTTATGGCCTCCTTCCTTGGCGTACAGTTTAAAGAAATTATGATTGGGGCCTTTTTGCCTGCGCTTATGTACTATGGGGCTGTGTTGCTTATGGTGCGTTTAACTGCATTGCGTAGCGGCATGCAAGGCCTAAGCCCAGAAGAAATTCCAAAACTAAAAGATGCATTAAAAAAGATTTATCTAATCATACCCATTGTGGGCGTTGTCTACATGCTACTTGACGGTGCATCGCCCATGAAGGCTGGTATTGTGGGCATTGGGCTTTGCTGGCTTGTATCTTTGCCAGATCCAGAACGCCGCATGGGTCCCAAACGCATAATTGATGCCATTTACGAAGGCACTAAGGGCATACCATTGGTGTGTGTTGCCTGTGCTTCTGCTGGTATTGTGCTTGGTTCTGTTGCCCTTACGGGCATTGGCGGAAAGTTGGTGGGCTTTGTTATTGCTCTTGCTGGTGATGTGCCATTTTTAGCCTTAGTGCTAATTATGCTTGTATCATTGGTGCTTGGCATGGGCTTACCCACAACTGGCGCATATATTTTGGCCTCGGCTCTTGGCTCGCCTGTGCTTATTAAGCTTGGCTTTGAACCGCTTGCCGCGCATATGTTTGTATTTTATTATGCCATTATTTCAAATATTACACCGCCTGTGGCCCTTGCTGCCTATGCCGCAAGCTCCATTGCAGGCTCGCCACCAAATCGCACTGGCTTCCAAGCCATGAAGCTTGGTAGTATTGCCTTCCTTGTGCCATTCGCATTTTGCTATGACCCGGGGTTATTAATGCTTGGTGATGTGCAAGCAAATTCACTTGCTGTGCTTAGCGGCATAGTGGGAGTTATGGCATTGGCTGCTTTTTGGGTAGGTTATGCTTATGATAATTTGAATATGGTGTTTAGGTCTGTGCTTGCTGTGTGTGGTATCTTGGTGTTTACGCCGCAATTGCCTTTATTGATGATAGGCACTGTCGGTATTGTAGGGGTTTGGGTGCTTTCATTTATGCGCTCACGGCGGCAGGCATGATGTCTGTGGAAGTAAATTCCACAAACCTGCC
>CAYJCI010000179.1:0-4667 GCA_964368595.1 uncultured Desulfovibrionaceae bacterium | reverse complement strand
ACTTTTAAAAAGGGATTAAGGTCTTTTTACCTTAGCCTACGGAGTAGCCCACGTTGTTCTAGTGTTGAAATGGCTATTTTGTAATTATTAAATTAAAATATAATTTTTACACGGCCTTGTGGCGCTACGTGCTACTTTTATGGAAATTATTAAAATCTATCTTTTTCATTGTGGCTTCGTCATCTGATAGATTTTGAACGCGCGTATTTATATACGCTCTGCCTCCAAAATCTATCATTTTCCTCGCCACAATAAAAAATCTATCAATTTCAAAAAATTCCACAAAAACGTGACACACTCATTTTTACTTCGCGTTTATACGCTTGTAAAAATGGTGTCTCCCGAAGGGGGGTTAAATCATTCTTTGGCGATGAAATTGTTGGAGAATAGTTTTTCACAATTTAGCATTTAGGATTTTGGTATAATACTTATAATATTAATAACTGTGTTAATTTTAGTTGTTTTTATAATTAATAGATACTGCCTTGTGGCGCTACGTGCTACTTTTATGGAAATTATTAAAATCTATCTTTTTCATTGTGGCTTCGTCATCTGATAGATTTTGAACGCGCGTATTTATATACGCTCTGCCTCCAAAATCTATCATTTTCCTCGCCACAATAAAAAATCTATCAATTTCAAAAAATTCCACAAAAACGTGACACACTCATTTTTACTTCGCGTTTATACGCTTGTAAAAATGGTGTCTCCCGAAGGGGGGTTAAATCATTCTTTGGCCTAAATAATTAGTTGTAATTCATTTGAGTATAGATATTTTATGTTTTATTGTGCTCGGAGTTAGAATCAGCAGCAAAGTCCGTGGAGAAAGAGGCGGGCAAAAATAATGCTTTTTCAATAAAATTTTAGCAAACTTGCACTTTAAGCTATACTAGGGCATGATTAAGCATGCTCAAAAAATCTTTCTACATGCGCCGCTGGTTATGGTTAGACATTATACTAGCTTTAGCATTATTTCTGTGTGCTTTCTTATTTTACAATCAAGCCACTGGTTCGCAAAGCACTTTGCCCCAAAGTTTGCATTGGCATGAGCTAATTAAATATATTGGCTGGCATGATGAAGCTGGCTGGCATATGGGTTTATTGCTGAAAGGTATTGCTGCAACCATTCGCCTTGGCATTTGGTCTGGTTTATTAGCTTTAATAATTGGTCTTTTTGTGGGCATTCGTCTTGCCGCAAAGCCTAAGGCACCTTTTACGAGATGCATTTATATTGTAGTTGTATTTTTACGTAACACTCCTCCACTTATCCTTTTATTTTTATTATATTTTTTAACAAGTGATAGCACCTTGGGCGCTTTGACTAGCTTAGCTCGTGAAGCTTCACCAAGTGTACAAAGTTTTATAACATTTATGTTTGCCTCACCGGAGAATATGGACCGTATGTTGGCTGCTGTGATAACGCTTGGTTGCTATCAAGGTGCATATGTAGCAGAGATTGTGCGCGCAGGTTTGCAGAGTTTACCACAAGGGCAATGGGATGCGGCGGCGGCCATTGGCTTTTCAAGTAGGCAACAATTCTTTACTGTATTATTGCCGCAATGCTTGCCCATAATGTTACCACCATTGGCTGGTCAATATGTTTCAATCTTTAAGGATTCAGCCTTAGCTTCGCTTATTTCAGTGCCGGAGTTGACCTTTCAAGGTATGGAGATTATGGCAATAACTCGTTTACCATTTGAGACATGGATATTGGTTGCATTGTTATATTTATTGCTTTCGCTTGTTTGTACAAATATTTTTCATGGTATTGAAAGAAGGCTTAAATGGCATAAAGCTTCTAGATAATATATTTTCGTGCATTGCCCCCACATATTGCTTGTGTTGGCGGCACAGACATTACTCTGTACGTTATCCAAATTTTAAAAATTTCATATCAGTATATTATATAATATTTAATTTCTTTGCACGGCCTTATGGCCCTTCGTGCTACTTTTGTGGAATTTTGAATATATTTTAAAATTCCACAAAAACGTGACACACTCATTTTTACTTTGCGTTTGCATGCTCGTAAAAATGGTGTCTCCCGAAGGGTGTTTTAAACCATTCTTTGGCCAATGTAATTGTTGGAAAATAGTTTTTTATTGATACTGCATGTTTTTAGAATTGGAATGACAAATCAAGAATGAGGAAAGGGGGCTTGCGCCCCCCTGTTTTTATGTAGCAACAGCCAGCAATTCTTCATTGCTAAGGCGTGTGGTATGGTCTGGATTAGTGTAAACAAATTTTACTTTGCCATCTGCGCCAAGGACAAAAACAGCAGGCACTGGTAAGTTGTGATGAGTTTCGCCAGAGGCTTCTTCAAGATTTATATTAAATTTTTCTAAATACATGGCAACAATTTCATCATCCATATGGAAGGCAAGTCCAAAGCTTTCAGAAACTTCAACAGAGCAATCTGAAAATAGAGGGAAATGTAGCCCTTTATTCATATGAGTTTTGTTAAGCCCTTCTGGAAGGTCAGGGCAAATGCCAATGGCTTCATAGCCACGTTCTTGAAGTGTTGGTAATATTTCGTTGACTCCCGCTAACTGCGTGAGGCAAAAACGTCACCAATTACCGCGGTAAAAAATGATAATGCAGGCTTTATTGTTTAGCACTTGGCTTAGGGTGGTTTTTTGCCCATCCATGGTGCCGAGCGGGCCATCTGGTACACTGCTACCCACTGCTAAAGGGGTGATTTGTTCTGCTGTAGCTGCAATTGTCATATAATGCCTCCATAAAGTGAAATTGGTGAAGGAAATATTTCTAAACACACTGTCTTGCTAGTATTTTTACACGATGCATAAAAGATTACAATATTTTTATGAAAAATATCCTCGAATTTTCTTAATTTGACGAAACTATACAATTTTGTTAATGGCTGAAAAAATATTTATAATGCTTATAAAAAGTAAATTTTAACAAGCGCTTATTATTCATTGTAAGGCGAATTAATTTAGTCAAAGTGAAGACTTAAAAATCATTAAGGATATTTATGTCGCAGTCAAATAGCAATGTAGCAGCAACAATTAGCAAAGCTACAGGTCCTGTTACTATAATTCGTGATGGTAATAATATCACAGTAAACGAAGGTGATAGTGTTTACACCACAGACACAATTATAACAGGTATGCAAACTGTGGAGCTTAGCTTTACAGATGGTGCATCTGCTACACTTAGCCCAGAAACCACCATGACTGTGCAGGAATTTTCTGTTGATATGGCAGCGCCGAGCTTTGTGTTAAACCTCGCTCAAGGGGCCATGCGTACCATTAGTGGTGAGGTTGTGGATCAAAACCCCGATGCTTTTAAGATTGTAACTCCAAAAGCTACCGTGGGTATTCGCGGTACCACGGTGAATACTCAAGTTAAGGGTGACGGCTCAGAAGTACACGCTGTGGAAAATTTAAGCCAAGGTCATAATGTGACTGTTGCCTCTATGGATGGCACTCTTATTACACTTACCTCAGTTAACCAAGGTGCATTAATCAGTGCTGAATCTAGCACTGAGGCCACTCCATATACTTTTACACCTTCCGAAATGCAAAGCTTAGTTGGTGCTATTGTTAATGCTCTGAGCGATCAAGGCGATAATAAAAACGAAGGCGAGAATGATAGTGAGGGTGAAAGTGAAGGCGAGGGTGAAGGTGACGGCGAAGGCGAAGGTGAAGGCGAAGGTGAAGGCACAGAAGAAGAAACTGACAGCAGCCTTGAACTTGATCAAAGCCTGCTTGACGCCTTAAGCGATGAAAGTGTTAATGAATTAGTTGCGGCTCTTGAAGACGCTGGCATTGACGTTCTTGGTCTTGGTAGGGATTTAACTAATGAGCTTGATACCGTTAATGATAATGATGATGACCATGGCATTGGCGAGAGTGACAGCGGTGGTGGCGGCGGCGGTGATGAATATATCCCAATTATTGACGATGATGGCTTTACTGTGATGTCTTTTGATGGCACATCCAGTCAGTATGCTGATGCAACCACTGTGGGAGATATATATATAAAGCACCGTATTACCATTGAAAATGATATGGGTAATGTTACCATTTCTGGTGATGTTAACGCTGCAGATACAACTGGAACGACAATTACCGCAGCAGGGGATGAAATCACAGGTAAGAATATGCCTAGTGGTACTGTAGTTGGTGATGCTGTGAGTGTTGCTGGTACTGGTACTTTTGAGGCAGGCAGTGACACTGTTACCTTCGATAGTAAAACTGGCGGGCATAGTATTTATGGCGACGTTAAGGACGTAACTAGCGGCACTGTAAGCTTTGGTGATGATAGTATTACCATTAAAAATAATTTTTCATCCTCCACCATTGCGGGTGATGCCAGTAATGTTGAGCCAGCGGTTACAGTTAGCAAATGGGGTAATGATACCATAACCATTAGTGGTGATTTGATGGGTGGTGATATTTATGGTGATGCTGTCACAAGCACTGCTATCACTGGTGGTAATGATGTTATTACCGTTTCAGGCACTATGTCTCTTGTAAGCAGCATTAACGGCGGTGAGGGTAGTGACACCATTGACGTTAACACGTTTACGGGCGGCACCATTGACGGTGGTGGTGGTAATGACTCCATTGACGTTAACGAGCTTGATGGTGGAACCATTAACGGTGGTGGTGGTAATGACTCCATTGACGTTAATACGTTTA
>CAYJCI010000178.1:0-4672 GCA_964368595.1 uncultured Desulfovibrionaceae bacterium | reverse complement strand
AGCAAGGCCAATACAATTTCTTTAGCCGTTAAACTACCAGAATTAAATATTGATCCTGCTGCAGAAAGTGCGGCTCCAAGCTCAGCTGCAAGATGCAAAACTATGATGCCCATCGCCTGTGGCTTTAAGAATGAAAGCCAGCTTATATTTTCACTAAGCCATATTTCAGCCGCAGCAAAAAAACCATTTCGCTGTAAAAAATACATTAAAATATAGATGGGGATGGTAAAATACAATAAGCGAGGAACGCGCTTTTCAAACCGTTTCCAAGCTTTGGCAAAAGTCTCTTTCCAGTTAACTGGTTCATCATCCAAAAGGCAAGTTACACAGCCCTCTGGTGGTTTTGGTAGCAACAGGCGCGCTATTATAATGGTTAAAATTGTTCTGGCCGCAGCTGCAATTAGGGTTAACCCCACATAGATTACAGCAGGAAAGCCCAAAACAGGCCATGTTAAAAAGAAGATGCTTGGAGTATGAGTGAGGTATGAAGGCAGGCTATTAAAAAGGTTTGAAAGTATTAATTCTTTTTTGCTAAGATCCCCCTTTTCAAAACTTTCAGCTAAAAGCCCATTGGCAGTTGCTGGGGAAAAGAAGGCTGTTGAAAATGCAGCACCTGTTATATCCTTTAAATGTGCGGCTTGCGATAAAGGCGCGGCAATTCTGGCTAAATGGCGCGTCCAGCGTAAGCCATCAATGATATTTGCTATTAAAAGCCCAATGCTCAAGCCTATGATTAGGCGCAACATGGGCCAAATTAAGGCATCCCAGAGGGAAGTTAACTCTTCCATTTTTACCCCAAGCTTAAGCCAGTATCTTCAGGCAAATTGCTCTTTGCGGCTTCTGTTCTTGCTAAAACGTCACAGCGTTCATTCTCCACATGCCCTTGATGTCCTTTAACCCAGTGGAAAGTGACTTCATGCTCTGTAAGCAATTTTGCAAGAATTTCCCATAAATCTTGATTTTTTACAGGCTTTTTGTCAGCCTTTTTCCAATTATTTTTTTGCCAAGATTTAAGCCAATCCTTTTTTATGGCATTGCAAACGTATTGTGAATCTGAAAATACTTGCACTCTGCATCTATACTTTAGTGCCTTTAACCCTTCTATAACTGCCATGATTTCCATGCGATTATTCGTTGTTTCTGCATAGCCGCCAAAAATCTCTTTTTCATTATCGCCGTCAACTAAGCGCAAAATTGCGGCCCAGCCTCCAGGGCCTGGGTTGCCAAGGCAGGAGCCATCAGTAAAAAGATGTATATGCTTCATGAAAAATTAAACTCTTGTAACTATGGGGATTACAATAGGGTCTCTGTCCATAATACGGCGGAAAAATCTACGCAATGATGAACGAATTCCGTCTTGCAAGTTATTAATATTATGATGCTTAGAGTCTTCAAGCTGGTCAAGAACCAAGCATTGTGCATCTTCTAAAACATGTCGTAGTTGTAGTTCAAATACAAAGCCTTTGGATATAATTTCTGGCCCGTGAAGCACGCTTCCTGTTTCGTCATCAATAATTAAGGTGACAATTACAACGCCCTCTTCACCAAGGATTTGCCTCTCACGTAGCAATACATGCCCCACATCGCCAACACCCTTACCGTCAACTAAGGTGCGATCAGCCATGACCCTTTCTTCACGGCGTATGCCTTGTTCTAATAAGGTTAAGGGGTCACCAGCTTCTAAAATAATAGTGCATTCTGATGGTATATTACACTCTTGCGCAAGGCGGCAATGCTTTACTAAATGCCTGTATTCACCGTGTATGGGCACAAAAAGTTTAGGTTTAACGGCGTTGAGTAATTCTTTTAATTCTTCACGGTGTGCATGGCCTGAAGCATGTATAGCGCGAACACTTTCATAAAAAACTTCAGCTCCTAAGCGATACATTTCATTAATTAAGCCAGATATTGCTCTAGCATTACCTGGAATCATGCGTGAGGACATGATAACTGTGTCACCATTTTGTACTGACAACTGCCTGTGCCCACCCATGACCATACGTGAAAGTGCTGATAAAGGTTCGCCTTGTGCGCCAGTTACTAAAAGTACAGTTTTTTCTGGAGCAATGTCTGGCACGCCATTATGAGCATTAAAAAATGCAGGTGGTAGACGTAAAAAACCAAGCTCTTTGGCTTTTTCAATATTATTGGCTAAGGATTTTCCGCTGATTACAACAGTTCTGTCAGCTTCGCGGGCAAGGTCAAAAACCTCTTGAATGCGGTGTATATGGCTTGAAAATAGAGTAATTACTATGCGTCCAGTGGCAGCCGCAAAAACCTTGCGCAAAGATTCCATAACTTCACGCTCGGAGATGGATCTGCCATCCCTCTCCACATTGGTGGAGTCGGAAAGCAAAAGCCTAATGCCACGCTCGCCAGCGAAATCCTCAAATAAGCGAATATCTGTCCCGCTACCCTCTAGTGGGTTTGGATCAATCTTAAAATCGCCAGAATGCAATATCTTCCCTACTGGGCTTTCAACCGCAAGTGCGAAACCTTCGGGTATAGAGTGGCAAACAGGGAAGAATTTAAATGTAAAGTCACCAAGTTTTAATGGCGTGATGTTATTTTTGCCAAACTCCTCACCCTCAACTGGTATAAGCTCCACACGCTCTAAAAGGCCTCGTTCACGTAATTTATGTTCTACAAAAGCAAGGGTTAGGCGAGAACTGTATATTTTTAAGCCCTTAATTTGTGAAACGAGCCAAGGCAATGCGCCTATATGATCCTCATGCCCATGAGTTAAAACAACACCAAGTAACTTTTCTCGCATGGTGAGCACTTGGTCAAAACTGGGTATGACAACATCAACACCAAGGTGTGAATCATCTGGAAACATAAGCCCACAGTCAACCATAACAATGCCCTTAGGGCTTTCCCAAAGCTGACAATTAAGCCCAATTTCGCCAACTCCACCAAGTGGAGTGATGGTGACAAATTCTTCTTGCATACAATCTCTTTGTTTACAGTGTGTTACCTGTTAATTAATAAATGCAATTTTGCATGTTGCATAGTACATAGCAAAATAGCAACTTGCAAGCATTACCGTAAGAAGATTTATGATAATTAACGTTACAAAAGAAATTTTTATTAATTTATTCAAAATTCCACTATAAATTTCATTAAGAAATAATAAATCTCCAATGTTGTCAAATTTGTTTATGAAATAAAAAATTTTAAAGCAGAAAATAAAAAAATAGTGCAGCAAAAGCAGCACTATTTTTTTGGTTGTTGAGGAGGAAGAATATTTTTTAGTTTCCACCTTGCATGCTCCCCGCAATGGTACACAAAAACCCTAAAACCATAATCCCGTAGCGAATAAACACACCATTGCGAGGATCAAAGCAAGATGGAAACTTTATACTAAATGCTTGCGTACAGTTTTGTACATTTCATATTATGCCATTTGGTTTTGCAACCACTGTTTAATATGTGGGGTTGGAGCAAAAATTCCCCTTAAGTTTCCATATTCAAGTGAAAAGTCTTCTTTTAAATCTTGCGGTAGCGTTACTGTAACAACATCCACTGCCGCTTCTGAGTTACGGCGCACTAAGCGTACGACAGGCTCATTACCCCATGTATCCACCACAAAATAATTCGAATAATCGTCCTTGGAGCGTACTGGTGGATATTCAGAATGCCAATCATTATTACCCCATTCCAAATACATGGTAACAGCATGTTCGGGGGTAAGGTTCCAGTCTATATCATAATTAATATTTTGTAGGCTGTTCATAATGCCCTCCTTGTGTTGAACTAATAGTAATCGTTCTTTATAAGAAAAGCAAGTTTTTTGCTAGGTTTTTTTAAAATTTTTCCTACATAAAATTATATGGTTATAAATTTTGTGAAAAAATTTTTCAAATTTTAAAAAAAGGGGCAACTTGTTTCCAAATTGCCCCTGAAAATCATTAAAACCAGAGTAATCTATTGGATTACAAAGGCCTTAGTAATAATTACGGGCATTTGGGGGACGTCTTGATGCATACCGCGATTTCCTGTGGGAACGGCTTTGATTTTATCAACTACATTTTCACCTTTGATAACTTTACCAAAAACTGTGTAGCCATAGCCTTCAGGAGTTGGAGCTGTAAAATTTAAGAATTTGTTGTCTTTTACATTAATAAAAAACTGAGCAGTGGCGGAGTTTGGATCACTAGTGCGGGCCATTGCTACAGTATATTTGTCATTACTAAGGCCATTGCTAGATTCAATCTTAATGGGCTTTTGAGTGGGCTTTTGTTTCATATCTTGGGTCATGCCACCGCCTTGAATCATAAAATCTTTTATGACGCGGTGAAAAACTGTTCCGTCATAATGGCCGCTTTTTACGTAATTTAGGAAATTTTCAACAGTAAGAGGGGCTTTAGCGGCATCAACACGTATAACAATGCTACCCATATTGGTGTCAAATTGAACAGCTGTGCTTGCAGGTGCTGCAGCAAAGCCATTACTTGCAGTAAATAAAAACATAACTGCAAAAGCTGTTAGTAAAAGTTTTTTGCTAAAAAACATGTTATTCTCTGGGGTTAAATTGTTGAATATGGATTTGAATTTGAACTTTGTGCTTCTTATCACATAGTATAACAATAAAGAATCTAAATTGCAAAGTAATAATGTGTGTTAAAATTAATTAATTGAAAAAGCCTTTAACTTAAAAGTCTTGGAGAAT
>CAYJCI010000177.1:0-4691 GCA_964368595.1 uncultured Desulfovibrionaceae bacterium | reverse complement strand
CTTTCTAAAATTCCGTTCCAACCTCGGTTCCAACCTTTTGGGTGAAAAATAGTACTACTAGGTGCAAGTGGCACCAACTTTGAAAATAGATGACAACAGATGCAACAGAGGTTATTTTTTACCCCTTTCTTTACGCTGTTTTTTGGATGCACTTTTGCTTAATAATTTAGCATCAAAATTATTGATGGATTGTTTTATCATTTCGAAGCAGTCATAACAATAAAGGTACACTTCAACATCTATAGTAAATTCTCTTTCTGTTGCTTGCTCAGGTTTTTTATTATAATTAGGGTATTTTTCACTTAATATTTCACCTAGTTCGCAATCCTCTAATCCTTTGATAATATTACGTAAATAACCTTTATTTCCGTGGATGAAAATTTGGTCCCATATGTGTATTCCAATCATAAAGCTTTCGTTGTCAATATGTATTTTCCCAGTTTGAGTTTTTTCCCTTTTTGTAAAGCTTTCTACTTTCGAAAAGAAGGATACTAGTGACTCACTTGGTATATATTTGTCCATATCGTTTTTCATCAGAGCGTAAGCTTGCATTGACTCCACTACTTCATCTAACGGTAGAGTTTGATATTTTTTTTCATGTTGTAATATTTCACCTGCAGATATGGGTGAAATTAAATCTGGCAAATAGTATCCATACTTTTTCTGTAAATCTTTTGCCTCGTGAAACTCAAAAGCTCGTTTCTTTATGGTACAATTTTTATTGTAGCAATGCTTAAAATACAGAGATGACACAACCAGTTCATTTATATTTCTAGTTTTATTAAAAATGCAATTCTTACAATAAAATTTATGCTTTGGAGATGTTTTTATTATGTATGTCAATATAAAATCAATATGTTCACTAAGTTTATTAGCATTATCCACATACTCTAGATAAAATTTTCTCTTTGCACATTCCTTATGCCAGAATTTATAAAATGAATTATTTTCTAGAGATTTTAGTACATTGATTTTTCTTTCAACATGTTGCTTAATTTCTAATCTTAAGTGTTTTATTTTTTTTATAAAATTTTTAATTGATCTATCACCATTAAGTCCCATTGCTTTGGTCATATCAATACAATACCCATCTTCCATCTTGTCACTAAGAAACAAAAAATAAGCTAATATTTCAAGTAAATTATCAGAAATTAATATATTTGATGACTTATCTAGATTGCCATCTTTCTCTACCATACTTTTACCTTGTAATAGGATAGAACGTATATCTTGACTTTTTGGCGGGCTGCTTAGTGACGCTGGCATACAATCAGATGCATACATTAAACCTTCTCTAAATAAATTAAAAAATACTGGGAATCTGTTGGCATATCTTACGTAACTAGAGCCAACTGCAATTTGCAAAAAAATCAACCAGTAGTTAATTTCCATAGTATTTGCATGCTTTTCATTTAAAAATTTTTCCCAAAACTTCATATTAGCTGATTCATTCAATTTATTGCTTCTGTCGAACAAATTCAATACGCTAAGAATTTCTTGTTTTAATTTATCTGGCACAACTTGAGCTGCTTCCATATACAGCTTCATTTTTGTCGATATCGTAGACTCCGTATGCTCGCTAACTCCCTTTAGAGCTTTTTTATCAATTGTTAAAAAATATTTCATATATATCAACATATTGCTAAAAAACAAGATGTTTTTCTGATTCCCACAAAATCTAAAATAAAACAAGTTTTGTATCCCATACGCGGGACCAAAACTGTGGTCTTAAATTTATTTTAGGAGAAAATATGAATTCTAGCACAAGCCTACAGCCTAGTCAATGGCTAACGGAAAAAAAGGTAGCGAGCATTACCGGTTTGTCTTTGTCTACCCTTCAAAAGCACCGTTTTCACGGGCGTGGCATTGCCTATTCAAAAATAGGCCGTGCGGTGCGTTATGATGTTGCTGATGTCATCAGCTTCATGGAAAGCCAAAAGGTTATACCTTCTGGCAATGTGGGCATTTCGCCAAGGGTGTAGATTTACTACGCAAAACCACTAACCCACCGTGCTCCGAAAGGGCACGATGATACAAAATCAAATGGAGTTTATTATGTTAAATAACGGCATATTAGATGACAAAAATGCTACAGTAAAGGATAGCATCATCCACACTACAGGAGCCGAACAGCGCCATAAGGCGCGTCCCGCATCAACTTCAGGCGTAAGTGCTGATATTAGTAACGGTGGTAACGCGGATAGAGTTAAGAGTGCGGCATATGATACTAATAGTAGTCAAACCTCTCATAATGCGAATGTGAATACTACGACTAACACTGTACCCACACATACGAATGAAGCCTCTAGCTCTGCTAGTGTCAATACTGCTTCCAATAATCATGGTACGCATAACCATGCGGACAGTAGTGAGGTTGCTAGCCAGCCTGCATCTTCAGAAAACGCTAAGATAGCTACACCCCCTGCCCAGAGAAAATTTGGTACAAGACGATCTGACGATGAAAATGAAGAGTTGCACCAAATGGCATTCCCACTGTTTAAAGCTGGACACCCTTATGAGGCAGTAGCACTGGCGCTTAATATAAGCCCTGACTATGCTTTAAAGCTTTATATTAAAGCGGGTAAGTTGAATCAGGGGAAATTAATCCAAGCTAAATATGACTTAGTTAAATCTGGCGTAGGCCTTAAGAAATTGGCGGATGGACTGTTTGCAGGAGCTGACAGGCTTAAAGTAACTCGTGAAGGTGACTCTTTACGTATTGAGGCGTTCAATCCTCAATATTTGCAATCAAGCTAAAATGAACTTTTAACCATTGGCGTGGCAGGGTGACTGCCACGCCGAGGAGGTAATAGATATGACTAATATGTTGACCCATTATATAAATTGTCCTACTGGCAATCAACTTCAACATAACCAACCTAATGGCATGGACCATATGGCGGCGTTTAATGCTCAAATGCGTGAACTCAAGGAAGCACAAAAACACGTTTGTGATCTTGGAATTCAAAGTGCCGTTAATGCTGCCCTCATGCAGTTGGATAACACGACATGCTGTTATCATACCCAACTTAATGAGGATTTGTTTGCATCTATCCACCAGTACCTTAATCATGACATAATCAATATTGCAAAGGCAATAGGCAGCGGAACTCAGCATAACGTTTATAGTATCGCCTTGATGATGCTGACCGCATTCACTGCAGCTACTCGCGGCAGGGTGCGCATTAAGTGCACAGACAGCTGGATGGAGCCAACAAACCTTAACTTAATTGTAACCGCACCTTCTGGTACTATGAAAAGTGCGGTAATATCACGATTACACAAACCATTTGAGGAATTTGCTAGCAATGCAAACAGGGAATATAATAAGAAAAAAGAAAAATTACTCCAACTCAAAAAAGCAAGGAAATTGTATTCAGACGAAGATGATAAAATGCTCAGAGGAAAATTACGTAAAGAACATATTTCGCTAACAGAATTATTTAAGGCAATACAAGAAAACGATGCACGTGTAAATTCAGAGTTACCTGATGCCAAAGAGATTCACAAGGTATTGCTACTTTTTAAAAAATTCACCCCTGCTGGATTCTTTAGGAATTTGGCTGAACAAGGCGGTTATGCTTTCAGTATGACCGCCGAAGGAGACTTTTTAGCATCAATGCTTTTAAATTCTTCATCAGATCCAGAGCTTTTCAACAGCTTGCATGATTCTGAACGTGTTACAAAAATCACCGGACGCAATACGAGGTATGACTTTGCCCATGCTGGCTTAAGTTCTGTTAATTTTATACAACCAGCGGTATTAAAAAAGCTTATCAAAAAATATAAAAACAATGACATTGGTGTATTGGAAAGATTTATGATATTGCATAACTCACATACATCAAAGCAAATAATGTATCCACCTCATGACATATATAAATACAGCGATACAATAGATCGGCTTTTGAAGCTTTATTACACTCAAGACCCAGAGGCTAAACAATATGAGGTACATCTTACAAACGAAGCCTTAGAGCATGTATTAAGATTTCAACCATATTTGCAGAACACATCAGAAACAGAGTCCGCACTTAATAAGTTACGTGGACTTATTATTCGCTTGGCATGGGCAATTCACGTTTGTCAGTATGAATTTCCACATCAACACTCAATAGGTCTTGAGTCAGTACACATAGCTATTGCATTCTGTAACTATTTACTCCCGCACATTGAATATCTTCACAGCAATACAGGACTGCAAGCACACGAGGATGCAAAAAACGTGTTTGAAAAAATTATATCAATACAAATTGCTGGCGATGTGCCTATTGCACAAGGCTGGATTGACTCTCGGATTCTACAGCAACGCACAGGCATCAGGGCGAGCGAAATGCCTCACGCACTTGCTATTTTAGTAGCTCTAAACTTTATACGAGTGCTTGATGTTGGGAGGAAAAGTAATATCGTCGTACCTCGTAGAAATATTGGCAATTGTAATTTTCAATAATTTTTCAATCTAAAACATAAAAAAGGGCCTACATTTCAAATGTAGGCCCTTTATTAATATTAATTTAACAAAAAAATTGGTGTTTTTTGCTTGAAGCTCACATTCTTGGCATATTGTATTTATGCACTGTAATATCATTTAGCTGCGCCAGACCTGTCTGCCACGGTGAATTGCTAAAGAATACATCTATAAAGGTCGAGTGATTTTATCAAGGATTATCCAATGTCATTAGGATATTGCT
>CAYJCI010000176.1:0-4695 GCA_964368595.1 uncultured Desulfovibrionaceae bacterium | reverse complement strand
CGCTACTTAGCTGCAATTATTCGCCTTGCTGATGCTCTTGATTTTAGCCACAGTGCGGCAGTTAAAAATGTGAAAGTCAATATTAAGGGTGACATGGTTCACCTTGAGCTTGAATGCAGGCATAATTGCCAAGCAGAAATTGATAGAATACAAGTAAAAAAAGGTCTTTTTGTCAAAGTTTTTGCAAAAGACGTATGTGCAGAAAGGGTATAATTTATGGCAGATTTGCACTCAATTGAACAAGTGCTAACCCCAGCAACAGAAAATACAGAGCAAGTCCTAGGAATTATTGACCTTGGCAGTAATTCAGCTAGGCTTTTGCTTGTGCAAATCCTACCAAATGGCGCATATATTGTGCTTAATAGAGTTAAGCACATGGTGCGACTTGGTGAAAACGCCTTCCAAACCAGACACTTACAAGAACATGCCATGCACCGCACCTTAACGGTTTTGCGAGCTTTTATGGGAATGTGCCGCACTTATAAAGTTACGCAAATGTTGCCCATGGCTACTGCTGCTGTGCGTGACGCCTTAAACGGGCAAGATTTTTTAACAAGAGTGCGCGAGAAAACAGGCCTTGATATGCACGTTATTTCAGGCAAGGAGGAGGCAAGGCTAATTTACCTCGGTGTTTCTAGCGGCCTTCCCATTAGTCACGCCATGCGTGCTTACATGGACATTGGAGGAGGCAGCACAGAAATTGCCATCGCTGGTGTAAATGGGCATGAGAGTTTGGATTCTTTAAAGCTTGGTTCTGTGCGGCTTACTAATCGCTTTTTAACCAAGCATGAAAATCAAGTTTCCGACGAAATTTTTAACGAAATGTGTCAATATGTAAAAGTTAAAGCTGTTCACGCGCTTAGCCGTGCCAAGCGTCTAGCCGCCGAGGAATTAATAGCAAGCTCTGGCACTGCTTTAGCGCTGCATAATGTAGCTTTTAGGCTTGAACATGGCACAAGCCCAAGTGATGAACACAATACACTGACCCTTGAAGCATTAAAAAAAGCTTGTAAGCATATTTGCGGGCTTACCGCTGCAGAGCGCTATGCACTACAAGGGGTGAACAGAAGGCGAGCGCAAGTTTTGGTGGCTGGTGCTGCCATTATGCTAACGCTTATGGAAGAGCTAAATTTTACAAAAGTCACCGTAAGCAACCGTAATTTGCAAGATGGCATATTAATGGATTATTTACGATGTACATCACAAGATGCGATGCAAAATGCACGTTCAGTGCGTGAGCAAAGTGTTTTACAACTTGCCATGCGTTGTCATTTTGAAGAACAACACGCAAGGCATATTGCCAACCTTACCCTGCAATTGCATGATTCAGCAGTGGATTGTGGCTTTATTCCCCTCGACCATCAAGGTAGAGAGCTTTTATATTATAGTTCACTCCTGCATGATATTGGGATTTTTATATCCTATGCAAAACATGCAACTCATGGAGCATACCTTATTAATAATACGGAATTTTTAGGCTTTACAGATGATGAAATACGCTTCATGGCGAACATTACACAATATCACAACGTAAAGCCCACTAAAAAATATGAAGATTTTATCCAAAGCGCAGTTGGCACTAGTGATAAGCAAAAAATATTTTCCTTGCTCATTTCCATAGCTGAAAATATGGATCGCCTGCACTGTCAACATGTGCATGAAGCTGTCTTTGTACGTGAAAAAGGTAAGGTTATGCTGAATGTAAATTCTTTATCTGCAAGCCCCATTGAGATTGAAGCGGTCACATCCATGACCAAGCTACTAACTAAATGGCTGAAAATGGAAGTTGAAATTAAGTTTAATTCTTTTGTCGGATAATCTTGTTAAACGAATAAAATACAAGATTTTGCAATAAAGCTACCACCATTTCAAGGGGTACTTTCGCTGGCCTGAAATATAGCTAATCCCAATTCCAATTCCCGTAACCATAGCCGCACCAAGCAAACAAGGAGTAACGGCATACAGATAACCAAGGTCATGAATAGCCTTGTCACCTACCACAGCCAGTAAGGCCGAAGCCCCACCAGGTGGATGCATGGTCTTTGTTAAAGTCATTAAAAGTATTGCTAAAGACACAGCAGTACAAGCAGCAGCAATGGGTATAGATGCAAAGACGATTTGGCAGGTAACGCCAGCAAGGGCGGAAACAAAATGCCCACCAAGAACATTCCTCGGCTGAGCAAGGGGGCTCCCAGGCACACCAAAAACTAATACAGCAGAAGCCCCAAAAGAGGCCATGAGCAAATGAGTATCATAGGCTTGAAAATAAAATGAATCGGCAATGGCAATGCAGGCCATGCATAATGATGACCCAAGCCACGCCCAAAAGGCATTTATCATTTTCTGCCTTTGTATTAGTTTTTTTCTATGTAACATACTTTATTATAATATTAAAATAATTTATTCTGTTCCCAATTCCAAGCGCTTTGTAAAATATTTTTTATATCCACACATTGAGGTTCCCAGCCTAAAACTTCCAAAGCTTTAGCATTGTCGGCATATAGCTTTGCAGGGTCGCCTGCTCTGCGCTCTGCAAGTATTGTGGGGCATTTTTTGCCAGTCACTTCTTCAGCAGCGGCAATCACTTGCTTAACAGTAATGCCAACACCTGTACCAAGATTTAGATAACCTACGTAATTATCTAAATTTTCTAAAGCTAAGCGATGGGCTTTTGCTAAATCTTCCACATGAATATAATCACGAACGCAAGAGCCATCTTCAGTGTCATAATCAGTGCCAAAGACGTGAATATTATCCCTTTCTCCCTTAATTGCTTTTAGCACCAGTGGAATTAAATGTGTTTCTGGCGTGTGGCTTTCGCCTAAGCTACCATCATGGCTACAGCCTGCTGCATTAAAATAGCGTAAAGCCATATATTTTAGCCCATAAGCTTTATGATAATCAGCAAAAACTTGCTCTATCATTAATTTTGTTTTGCCATATGGATTTATGGGGTTTTGTGGGTGCTTTTCATCAATGGGTAGGTAAACAGGGTCACCATATGTTGCACAAGTACTTGAAAATACAATTTCTTTAACGTCAAACTCCAACATTACATCTAATAAATTAATGGTGCCAACCACATTGTTTTGATAATATTGCTGAGGTTTTTCCACACTTTCACCCACATAGGCAAAGGCCGCAAAATGTATGACGGATGTTATTTTATATTCTTTGAATATTGCTTTTAAGGATTCTTTATCCATTAAATCGGCTTTTACAAAAACTGCTCGCTTATCAACCGCTATTTCATGCCCATAGATAAGATTATCAGCAACTATACAATCGTAGCCATTTTCTAGCAAATGCTTGGTGGTGTGTGAGCCGATGTAGCCTGCTCCGCCCATAATTAGTATCATTTTTACCTCTTTATGCTTCAATATGCATACATAAACTTGACATAAAAAAATCAATTTCGCATAGTGGCCTATGGCAAGCAATTTATTTGCATAATTTTTTTAATTCAATGTGGCAGTGGTACTAGAGTTTTCGTGCCTTTGTCAACTAAAAGGGTTTGATATGCCTTGTTACTTAATTACTGGTGGGGCTGGATTTATTGGCTCATGCCACGCTTTGCAAAGTCGTAAAAATGGCGCCAAGGTTATTAACCTTGATAAGCTCACCTATGCAGGAAATATGGATAACATTTCTGCACTAACACATGACCCTGAGCATGTTTTTGTGCAAGGTGATATTGGCAATGAAGAACTCATACGCCATCTTTTACAACAATACCAGCCAGATGCAATCATCAACTTTGCGGCGGAGTCACATGTTGATCGTTCAATTCACGACCCTGATGCCTTCATACGCACCAATGTTCTTGGAACTTGTACATTGCTAAGGGAAAGCCTAAATTATTGGCATAGCCTTGAAGATACTAAAAAAACAGATTTTCGTTTTTTACATGTATCCACTGATGAAGTTTTTGGCAGCTTAGGCCTTAATGACCCTGCCTTTACTGAGGATACACCATACGCACCCAACAGCCCATATTCTGCATCCAAGGCCTCTAGTGACCATTTGGTTCGTTCTTTCCATGAAACTTACGGCCTACCCATATTGATTACCAATTGTTCTAACAACTATGGGCCAAGGCAATTTCCTGAAAAATTAATACCATTAGTTATTTGTAATGCTTTAGATGGCAAGCCCCTGCCTATTTATGGGAAAGGCGAAAATATTCGCGACTGGTTGCATGTGGAGGATCATTGCGCAGCAATTGACATGGTTTTACGCAAGGGCCAAGTTGGTAGAACCTACAACATTGGTGGGCGGGCTGAGCGCACTAATTTGCAAGTTGTGCATGCTATTTGCGCAGCTTTAGATGATTTTATGCCCATGACACATGGTAACTATGCCGACCTTATTAGCTATGTAAGCGATCGCCCTGGGCATGATTTCCGCTATGCCATCGATTGTACGCGTATTGAAAATGAACTTGGCTTTGTGCCAAGCCATAGCTTTGATGAAGGAATGTTAGAAACAGTGCGTTGGTATCTTGAACATCAAGATTGGGTGGAGCGTGCGCGTAGTGGCGCATATCAAGATTGGCTAAACCATAATTATACAAAGAGATAATATGAAAGAGCGCAAAGGTATTATTTTAGCTGGTGGCTCAGGTACGCGCTTGCACCCGCTTACATTAAGCATAAGCAAGCAACTCATGCCTATTTATGATAAACCCATGATATA
>CAYJCI010000175.1:0-4699 GCA_964368595.1 uncultured Desulfovibrionaceae bacterium | reverse complement strand
CTCTTAGCGGTATGTCCATGATGATTGCTTGTATTGTAGATGGCATAATTGTGGGGCAAACCATGGGGGCCGACGCCATGGCTGCTGTCAATGTGGCAGAGCCAATTGTTATGTTCTTACAAATTGTGTTCATGCTTTTTGCTGCAGGTGGGGCCACCTTGGTTTCTGTTGCCAAAGGCGAGCGCGATAACAATAAAGCCCATGCCGCATTTACCCTAAGCCTTGGCGGTATGCTCCTTGTTTCTTTAATTTTTATATGGGTGGGTGTATTTTATATTGATGAATTAACAGGCTTAATTTGTAATAACGAAACGCTGTTTAACTATACCAAAGAATATATGCATGTACTCTTGCTAGGGGCGCCGCTCATGGTGCTTGTACCTGGTATGAGCTTTTTAATACGCGCTGATGGCCGCCCGCAACTCTCTGCGCAAATGCTCATTGTGGCAAATGTTGTTAATCTTGGTATGGATTTTGTCTACATTTCCTTCTTCGGCATGGGCATGGCTGGCGCGGCATTAGCCACAATAACGGGCTATACTGTAGGGTGCATTTGGATATTGCGCTATTGGTTCTCCAAGGAGCGCACTTTAAGGATAATCTCCCTAACCAAGCAAAAACTTGCCCTATTGGGGGAGATTTTTAGCTACGGCTCAGCCATAAGCGTCACTACCCTACTATTATCATTAAATATATTATTTATTAATCAAATTGTACTTGCCTTAGGCGGGGCAAACGCCATGGCTGTATTTACCGTTTGCAATTTTTCCATTGCTCTTATCTCCATGTTCATTACAGGTGCATCTGATACAATGGTTCCCCTGCTAGGCCTACTTTACGGTGAAAAAGATTGGAGTGGTACGCGTTTTGTATTTTTACGCACAATGCTGGTGGTGGTTCTGTGTTGTGTAGGTTCCGCTTTGCTGCTAGAGCTATTTCCTGTGGCTATTTTAAGCGTGTTTAATGTGGTAGAGCCTAGCACTGTAAGCATGGGAATTGTGGCCTTGCGCATTTTTGCTTTAAGCCTTGTGGGTGTGGGTATTTCTTGCACGTTCATGTATTATCTACAGGTGATGAAACATTCAAAAATAGCTGTTTTTATTTCACTTTTGCGAGGGTTCGTATTACTCTTGCCTTTGGCATATCTGCTTTCTAATAGCTTTGGTATTGAAGGGGTGTGGTGGGCCTATGTAGTTGCCGAAACACTGACCTTACTATTTGCTGTGGCAGTATGTACATGGGTTTGGTATAATAATAAGGAGCGCTACGCCAATTGGATTTTAGAAGAAAAGCCAGCGCAAAATGAAAAAGTATATGATGTAAGCATAAACAGCGGTAGTGAGGAGGCTGTAGCCTTGTCCCAAGGCTTAGTTGCCTTTGGGACAGAGCATAACCTCTCAACAAAGAACGCAATTTTCCTTGGCCTACTTGCAGAGGAAGCCGCCGTAAACATTAGTCAATACAATAAAGATCAAAAAGATTTAACAATAGATGTGCTGTGCCGCATTGATGAAAAAAATATTTTATTGAGCTTGCGTGACGATGGCAAAGCCTTGGATATATTTTCTACTAAAGATGATGATAACTTAGTATTGGATAACATTACTGTCATGAAAAAAATAGCCAAAAAACTCGAATATTCACGCACATTAGGGCTAAACAGCACTGTGATGCTTTTAGAAAAAAATACTTAAACAACCCACAATTTACTCGGATACAAGCGGGCAAAATTAGTCTTACTGTGGTAGCTTCGATGATATCAACTTTCAACAGGCTAATATTTACATAATTTGACTTAAGCCTAGACAGCATGTATAAAAATAAAAAAATCCACAATATAAGGGTAATGACATGCACTACTATAAAAATTTTTTAATTTTACACCTAATGATACTTTGTATAACCATGTCATCCCATGCAATTGCCCAAGATGCAAAACAAGATGCAGGGCAAAATACTAACAATGCTAAAGCCGTTGCCAAGGTTATCGGGCTTGCTCCAGACGCTACCATCACTCGCAATGGTAACACAAGCAGGCTTAATCTAAAAGATTCCATCTTTGAAGGCGATGTTATCCAAACAAGCAAAAATGGTAAGGTGCAAATAATTTTTAATGATGAAAGCACCATTAGCCTAGGCGTTGACACTCATTTTACCATCAAAAGCTATAGCGATGGTGAAAAAAAGAAATTTGAAACCTCCCTTGGTGGAGGATTAATGCGCGCAGTAAGCGGACTCATTATTAAAAATAACCCAGAAGCATTTTCCATTAAAACACCAAATGCCACCGTTGGCATACGTGGAACCACCCTTACTGCATCATATCTTAATGGTATAACTCAAGTTAGCACAGAAAATAGCCTTAATCAGCAAAGTGTTGCTGTAAATGGAATTGATGTACCCCCTGGGCAGATGCTTACCATCGCCCCCAATGGCGCAAGCAGCGGTCCAGCCCCCATGACCATACAACAACGCGAATTTATAAATGAGAGTTTCACTATTGGAAGTGCCGCAACAAGTGCTGAACAAACATATCCACTGGCAATACAACAAGTTGGCGTAGGTAGTTTTTTTCAAGAAAATGACTTAAACAACAGCATGCTAACTATGATACACCAAACTAACACAGCAGTGCAGCTAGCTCAAAGCGTTGTTGGCTATGCTAACGGAAATTTTCAATTTGGCAGCGATGCTGCTGGCAATCAAAGCTATGGCGCGTTTAGCTTTAAGGCAAACCTCCTAAGCAATACTATTTTCAACGCAACATTTAACACAACCACACCCGGTGCTGGAGTCTTTGTAGCAACTAATGCATCTGGTACTATAAGCTCCAATAGTTTTACAATTTCCGGCGGTAATGCTACCTTTGGGGGTAGTCCAGATGGGGTTAGTTGGCAGGCAAGAGGTAACAGCGGTATAAACTTTGGCGAAAGTATTGGCGGAACCCTTAATATTACTGCTGGCGGTCAATACAATGGGACCTTTACAGGCACCACGAAATCGCAATAAGATAAAAACCATGCCCAATTAAGCATGGTTTTTATATAACATTAGGTTAGAATGACCAAGTAATGCCTGTATTTACAATGTGTTGACTGTATGTATAAAGCTCGCTATTTGATATATTGTTCATAAACTGATAGCCAACCTCAATCTTCCATGATTCATTCAAGGGTATACTTACATTTACGCCAGTACGGATGCGATGGTCATTCCTATATTCTTCTTCAAAAATCGTAGCCGTCCCATAAAAATATTCCCCACCATAAGCAATAAATGGTGCTATGTGTATATCATGCCACGGCAGCACAAACATAAAATCAAGATTGGCCTCAAAGCCATCATAGGACAAAGCCATCTCTCTGGCTGTACCACCAAGATAACGTCCACCAATGGTCACATTATGCCCGCCTTCGCCCATAAACAATCGTACATATTGCCCAGCAGAACCATACCAACCATTATAAGGATCATTGCCAGAATACACCCGATTATCAATATTTGCACGAGTAATTAAATGCACCTTAGGATTCACGGCATATATTATATTTGCCTCAGGTCCAATGGCATAAACATTTTGTAAAAATGCATAATCAATAATCTGAGCCTTGGCACGAATATCTACCAAAACCTTACTGCCAAGATAACGTATACCAGCAGAAGCCGCAACAAACTCTGAGCTTGCAAGCTTCATGTCGTATAAATCCTGATTGGCATTATAGCGAGCAAATACATTAGCACTACCCACAACCCACCAAGGACTAACTATATCAAGGCGATATCCAGCATCTACCTGTGCACCCACAAAACCAGCAAGGGTTTCTTTGGCCTTATTATTAATCAAGCTAAAATTCCAATTACCAAGGGAAACATCATTGGAAGCTGGGCCATTATTTACATTACTATCATAAATCATACCCGCAGAAAGCTTACCAGTAATTTGAGTGCGGTCATGCTCATCACTCCACTTTTCTGCAAGCTTGGCACTTTCTTCCTTACTTGCAGTACCATCCTTGGCAAGCTCCAGCTCAGCACGCTGACTATCATTTTGTATGCTAAGAACATAGGCAAGCTCTTTTAAAAGCGTAGGTTCATTGGGATATTTTGATAATAGGCGTTCATAAGCCAGAACAGCTTGACCATAGTTTTGCGTTTGCGTAGCAGCACGTGCATAACCAAGATTTATCTCATCATCCAGTGGATCTTCACGCAATAAACGTGAATAGTACTCAAAGGCTTTCTCATGATTACCTGATTTTAAATGTTCGTTGGCACTGGCCTTTTCTTGCTTTAGTATATTTTGCACTGGCACACTGTCTGTACTTGGTACACTAGCTGCCATTGCAGAAGAATAAACACAAAATAAACTAAGCAGACACAAGAATAAATCAAAAAGCTTTTTCATAGGACACTTCTTTAGATAATATAATTAATATAATATACTTACATTTATATTTTAAATTTGTCAAATTAAACGAATCGCGCAACACTAAATAAATCACATTAAAACTATTAAATAAATATACTTACAACTAAAAGCTCATACCATACATGAGTAAAAAAACTTTCTTTCACTCACACTCACGATTTTTCAATTTTAATCAAAAAATTTTGGGGGGCAGGTGGGGGACAAAATGAAAAATACAAAAGAAAAAGCCTTTACAACTTTCGTCGTAAAGGCTTGAACTTACTGGCTCCC
>CAYJCI010000174.1:0-4730 GCA_964368595.1 uncultured Desulfovibrionaceae bacterium | reverse complement strand
ACTGTGGACTTCCAGCAAGGTGATTTTGGTCGATTTGGTCAAGATGATGAAAATGCCGCCCGCATGGGTCGCTCACATAAAGGCCGCCGTAAGGGTAAGGACTCTCGTCAAGTTCAAACAAGCACCACCCAGCCATTAAAGGCCGCTAAGCGTAAAATCCGTGTGGCTGAGGCCATTCGTGTGGCTGACATGGCGCACCAAATGGGCTTAAAATCTCACGAAATTATTAAAATTTTATTTAATCTTGGGGTTATGGCGACCATCAACCAATCCCTTGATATTGACACTGCTACCCTTGTGGCAGCCGAATTTGAATATGAAGTGGAAAAGGCAGGCTTTTCTGAGGATGATTACCTCATCCCAACTGAAGCCGATAAGCCAGAAGATTTACGCCCGCGTCCGCCTGTTGTTACCATCATGGGTCACGTTGACCACGGTAAAACATCATTGCTTGATGCCATTCGTAAATCCAATGTAACCACTGGTGAAGCTGGCGGTATTACTCAGCATATTGGTGCTTATCACGTTCGCACCAAGCGCGGGGAGATTGTATTCCTTGATACCCCTGGTCACGAAGCCTTTACCGCCATGCGTGCTCGTGGAGCTCAAGTTACTGACTTGGTTATCCTTGTAGTTGCCGCCGATGACGGTGTTATGGAGCAAACTCGTGAAGCCATAAACCACTCAAAAGCCGCCAATGTGCCAATCATGGTTGCAGTTAACAAGATGGACAAAGAAGGGGCAGACCCTGACCGTGTCATGCGTGAACTTGCTGAACTTGGCCTACAAGCTGAAGATTGGGGTGGTGATACTGTTACTGCAAAAGTTTCTGCCAAGAGCCGTGCTGGCCTTGATGAATTGCTAGAACTTGTTGCACTACAAGCTGAAATTTTAGAGCTTCAAGCTAACCCCAATAAGCCAGCTCGTGGCCGCATTGTGGAGGCAAAGCTTGATAAAGGCCGTGGCCCTGTGGCTACTGTGCTTATACAAGAAGGCACATTAAACCAAGGTGATACCTTTGTTTGTGGTGTTTTCTCTGGTCGTGTTCGTGCATTGTTTAACGATCAAGGCAAAAAGGTTAAAGAAGCTGGCCCTGCCATTCCTGTAGAGGTACAAGGCTTTGACGGCGTGCCAATTGCTGGTGAAGAATTCGTCTGCGTGGCTGATGAAAAGCTAGCCCGCCGTATTGCTGATGCCCGTGCAATTAAGCAGCGTGAGCGTCATTTAGCTAAGGAATCTAAGGTAACGCTAGAAACCTTCCTTGCTCGTCACGTTTCTGACCAAGAAGCTCTTACCCTTAATCTTGTGCTTAAAGCAGACGTACAAGGCTCACTTGAAGCCATTACCGAAGCCCTTAATAAAAAGAGCACTGAGAAGGTTCGTATTAATGTTGTGCATGGTGGTGCTGGCGCTATTTCAGAATCTGATATCTTGTTAGCCTCTGCCTCTCAAGCCATCATCATTGGCTTTAACGTGCGCCCAACTGCTAAAATTAAAGAAATTGCTGAGCAAGAAAATGTAGATATTCGCTTCTACGATATTATTTACAAGCTTGGCGATGATATTACAAATGCTATGCAAGGTATGCTTGCACCAGTTCAGCGTGAGCAATATCTTGGTCAAGCTGATGTTCGTGATACATTTAGCGTTCCCAAAATTGGTGTTATTGCTGGTTGTCACGTGGCAGATGGTAAGGTTAACCGTAATGCTGGCGTGCGTTTATTACGCGACGGTGTTGTTGTTTATACTGGTAAGATTTCATCACTCAAACGCTTTAAAGACGATGCTAAAGAAGTACTAAAAGGCTATGAATGCGGCATCGGCCTTGAAAATTATAATGACATCAAAGTTGGTGACGTTATAGAAGCATTTGAAATGATAGAAGAAGCAGCTACACTATAAGGTTATTCATGCTTGTAGCAGTGCTCACAGTAGAATATGCCCTGCATGGTAATGACTCCTTAAAAGGGAAAAGACGCGTTGCCAATAGCTTAAAGCAAAAGGTGCGTAATAAGTTTAACGTTGCCATTGCAGAGGCTGGCACTGCTGACTCGCTTTCACGTTTACGCCTTGCTGTGGTCTCCATATCAAATGCTGAGGCCCACTTGCAAAGCCGCATGGACAAATGCCTTTCCATGATGGAAGCAGTTTGCCCAGAAGAGATGATTTATAGCGATTTAGAGTTTTACGCAGCTGGATAGTTGAGAGTTCTGCTTAATCCATTGCGCAGGTTCTCAGGGAGCATTGACCTAAATTAACCATTAAAAATCAAGAGCAGGCTAAGCTTTGCTTCGCCGTTATAGATTGATTTTATGTGCATTTACCTCTGCACAGGTAATATGTACTTAAAGAGCAAGTTATTCTTTTTAGATGAAATTTATATTTTGAAATAATTGTGCAGAGGCCTCTAATTATGTTAAATGTCAATTCAATTTTTGAGCAGCAAATTTATGCGCCTGCCAAGGAAGTAGCCAAGCTACTACTTGGCTATGATCGTATCTTGCTTGCTTGCCATGCCAGCCCTGATGCCGATGCCATTGGTTCTATGTATGCCCTTGCCCATGGCTTAAAACGCCTTGGCAAAAACATTGCCATGTGCAATGCCTCTGACGTGCCTGAATATATTAATTGGCTTGCAAAACCATGCATTGTACACAAAACCCTTACTGGCATTGGCTTTAAACCACAGGTTGCCGTGGTGCTTGATTGTGGTGATGGGCATCGCCTTGGTGCATTAAAGGATGAAGTCCTTGCATTTCCGTCCATTTGTATTGACCACCATGTGGATAATCCGCAATTTGGTAGCGTGTATAATTGGGTTGACCCACGCATGGCCGCCACAGGCCAAATGGTAGCTGCTATCTTAAATGAGCTTAAAATCACCTTAAATAGTGATATTAGCGAGTCAATTTATACAGCCATTAGCTCAGATACTGGCAATTTCCGTTATGATAATACTTCAGAATATGTACTAACTCTTGCCGCTCACTTAGTGCAGCAAGGCCTTAATATTGCTAATATTCATAGCAAAATGGAAAATACTTGGACTATTGAGCGTATGCACCTTTGGGGTGAGCTCATGGGTAAGGTATGCCTTGAGCGTAATGGCAGCATTGCCCTTATTGCCATATCATCAAAGCAATTATCCAAGCATAATAGTAGCGCAGAAGATTTAGACGGTTTTGTTGAATATTTACGCCGCATTAAAGGTGTATTAGCCGTGGCTTTAATACGTGAAGATCACCCCAAGCAATGCAAGGCTAGCTTGCGTTCAAGTGGCGATATTAACGTGCAAGCCATGTTGGCACCACTTGGTGGTGGCGGGCATCGCAATGCCGCTGGTGCCACGCTTAAATATAGCCTTAGCAATGGCAAAAAGAAGATTTTAGAAAATATGTGTGAATGGTTGGACGCACATAATAAATAATTAGCTCCATGGATGTATTAAAAAAATTTTTTCCTGAGGGTGTTAATGTAAAAATACCCCAAGCACATGGAGTGTTAGTGCTAAATAAGCCCAGTGGCCCAACCTCGGCCCGCTGTTTAAGCGTTATTAAAAGGCTTGGGCAAAAAAAGATTGGTCATGCTGGCACGCTTGACCCCATGGCATCTGGTGTACTATTAGTATTGCTTGGGCATGCCACAAAGATTTCAGGGCATTTAATGTCTGACGGCAATAAAGTATATAAAGGTTGCTTGCGTCTTGGGCAACAAACTGATACTTGGGATGCCGAGGGTAATATAGTTGCAGAAAATGCATGGCAACACATTAGTGAAGAAGCCGTGCATGAGGCCATACTTAGCTGGCAAGGCACTCTTAGCCAAACAGTACCGCCATACTCTGCAGCAAAACATAAAGGGCAACCCCTCTATAAACTTGCCCGATCTGGTAAAGAAACACCAGAAAAAGTTAAAGACGTAGAAATTTTGCGTGCGGAAGTCATTAAAATTGACCTTCCCTACGCACACTTTCGCATAGAATGTAGTTCTGGCACATATGTACGCTCTCTGGCCCACAGCTTGGGGATGCGCCTTACGTGCGGAGCCGTGCTCACAGAACTTGTGCGAGAGTTTAGCCACCCCTTTGGCCTTGATGTAGCACATAGTCTTGAGGCTATTTGTGAAAAGCCAGAGAGTTTGCAAAGCATGGTCATGCCCATAACTGACGCTCTACCCCACTGGTCAACGCTTAAGCTAAGTGCAAGTGAACAAGAGCAAATTATGAATGGCACGCCCATTGAACATCGCCCTGCCAGCGTTGAGGATAATGCAAAAATCCTCCACAAGGACAGTAAGACAATCTTACTTGGGGTAGATGATGAGCCTTTGGCACTGGCAGTTGCCAGTGAAGTGCGCGGTACTTTGTGCTGGACTGTACTTAGAGGGCTTTGGTCTTAAAGCAAACAGGGGGCTTTGGACTTTTGGCAATATCGCCTATACATTTTAAATAATTGGAGAACTGCTGTGGTAATGGATGCTAATAAAAAGAAAGTTGTTATCGACGCCCACGCCAAACACGAAGGCGACACCGGCTCCCCTGAAGTGCAAATCGCTCTTCTAACTGCTCGTATTGAAGATTTAACTGGTCACTTTAAGGAGCACAAGAAGGACTATCATTCACGTACTGGCTTGCTAAGACTTGTAAGCCAACGTCGTAAATTGCTTAAGTATTTACGTGAAAATGATGTTCAGAGATATCGTTCGCTTATCGAAAAACTAGGCCTACGTAA
>CAYJCI010000173.1:0-4744 GCA_964368595.1 uncultured Desulfovibrionaceae bacterium | reverse complement strand
GCGAAAAAGGCCAAGCTCTCGTAAAAGAAGTGGGCTTTATCCCCTTGTCCAAATAGTTTTAATGTTATATAAGGAAGCTCCTCTCTTACAGAGAGAGGAGTTTCTTAAATCTGTTATAAGGGTGATACATGAAAGAAAAGATTATTCATGCTCTCTTGGCCTTGGCTGCAACCTTCTCGCTAGTTTCGCTATTGGGAATTATGCTTTTTCTATTTTATGAAGGATTGCCAATATTTAACACCGTTTCTGTATCTGCCTTTATTTTTGGTGAATGGTGGTATCCTACCTCAGAACCACCAGATTTTGGAATTTTTCCATTACTTATAGGCTCTTTTGCCGTAACCGCCCTTGCATCACTTATTGCAGTACCCCTTGGCGTATTAACTGCCGCCTATCTTACAGAAATTGCCTCCAATACCGTTAGGCGTATTGTAAAACCATTTGTAGAATTACTTGCAGCCTTACCTTCAGTTGTAATTGGCTTTTTTGGTATGGTGGTCGTAGCCCCACTTTTGCAAGAATATCTTGGTGCAGCCACTGGCTTAAACTTATTTAATGCAGGCCTAATGCTCGCATTCATGAGTGTCCCCACCATTTGCTCAGTGGCAGAAGATGCACTTTTTGCAGTGCCTCGTGCTTTGCGTGAGGCATCCCTTGCCCTTGGTGCAACTCGCTGGGAAACCACTATTAAAGTTGTACTGCCAGCGGCTCTTTCTGGCATTGGTACTGCCGTTATGCTAGGTATGTCCAGAGCCATTGGCGAAACCATGGTAGTACTCATGGTTGCAGGTGGTGCTGGTATGATTCCACTGTCAATATTTGACCCCGTACGCCCCATGCCCTCATCCATTGCCGCAGAAATGGCCGAAGCTCCCTACCGTGGTGATCACTATTTCGCACTTTTTGCCATTGGTATGATGCTATTTTTATTTACTCTTTGCTTTAATATGATAGCCCAGCACATTGCTGAAAAGCATAAGCAAGTGGGCAGCTCCAGCCTGTGAGGTCATTATGAAATTTGCTGTATCAAGTCAGTCGCGCTTAATGCGTCAAAATATTATGTTTAATGTGTTACGCCTCGCAGCCTTAATCAATGTGGGTGCACTCATCGTTGTATGTGCTTTCCTAGCCTATAACGGCTTGCCAGCATTAAGCTGGGAATTTTTGACCGAACCCCCAAAACGTATGATGACCGAAGGCGGCATATGGCCCTGTATCCTAGGTACTTTCCTATTATCCTTGGGTGCAATTTGTATTTCCTTCCCCCTTGGAGTAGCCTCAGCCATTTACTTGCACGAATACGCAGGCCGCACAACCTTTGCTCGCTACATTCGCCTTGGCGTAAATAACCTCGCAGGTGTACCCTCTGTGGTTTTTGGCCTCTTTGGCCTTGCATTTTTTGTAACCTTCATGGGCATGGGCGTTAGCCTACTTGCAGGCATTTTAACCTTGGCAGTCTTGTCCTTACCAGTAATCATTGGCACAGCCGAAGAAGCCCTACGCACCGTACCAGATACCTACCGTGAGGCATCTCTCGCCCTTGGTGCTACTAAGTGGCAAACCATCTCCCGTGTAGTACTACCAGCCGCAACACCAGGCATGCTCACAGGTGCAATCTTAGGCATCTCCCGTGCAGCAGGCGAAACAGCAGCCATCATGTTCACAGCCGCAGTTTTCTACACCCCCAAAGACCCAGATTCCATATTTAGCTCAGTAATGGCCCTACCATACCACATGTACGTCCTAGCCACCGCAGGCACCGAAATTGAAAAAACAAGACCACTACAATACGGCACTGCCTTAGTGTTAATATTACTGGTTTTAGGTATGAATTTAGTTGCCATATATATGCGTGATCGTATGCAAAAACAACGCTAAATCGCTTGAAAAGGGGCAATTTGCTGCGTCAGGCTCGTTTTTTACTACGGTCGAGGACCATAAGAGTACACTCCACTTCGTAAAAAACTTCGCCTTCCTTGCACTTTGTCCCTTTTGAAGCGATTTTCATATTCTGGCACTTTTTTACGCCCTTAGCTTGAATGTTCGCCTTCCTTGCACTTTGCCCCTTTTGAAGCGATTTTATAATCTGATACTTTTTTGCTCTTGGTTTGAGTGCTCTGTTTACAGTTTTAATGGAAAAATTCATATTTAAAAACTTCATAGATAATGTAAACTTTCCTCCATTTGTATGTCTTTATCACTTCCACTTCAAACATTCACACTTGACGATAAGCCAAAGCTTTTTTACAATGCATAAGTTTGAACACATTAAGACTGTGAAGATGTATTTTTCTAAAAAATACAAGCTATTATCATCATATAACTTCAGGACTATGCAGACTAACTATGCCAAAACGCACTGATTTACAAAAGATTATGGTTATAGGTGCTGGCCCCATTGTTATTGGGCAAGCTTGTGAATTTGACTATTCAGGCTCTCAAGCTGTGAAGGCTCTTAAAGAAGAAGGCTATGAAGTTGTATTGGTTAACTCCAATCCAGCTACAATCATGACCGACCCTGGCCTTGCCGACAAAACCTATGTTGAACCCATTGAGCATGAAACCCTCGCCGCCATTGTTCGCAAAGAAAGGCCTTGTGCTATCTTGCCAACGCTTGGTGGGCAAACTGGCCTCAATGCTGCCCTTGGTCTTGCCAAGGCTGGTGTTTTGGAAGAATGTGGGGTGGAGCTTATTGGTGCAAGGGCTGAGGCCATTGAAAAGGCCGAAAGCCGTGACCTTTTCCGCAAAGCTATGGAAAACATTGGCCTTAAAATGCCAGCCAGCGGCATTGCCCATAATATTGAAGAAGTACGCAAGCTTGGAGCAGTGTTGCCATTTCCTTTAATTATTCGTCCAGCCTTTACCCTTGGTGGTACTGGTGGCGGTATTGCCTATAATATGCAGGACCTTGAAGAAATAGCAGGCCGTGGCCTTGCGGCAAGCCCTGTTTCTGAGGTTATGGTTGAGCAATCTGTCATCGGTTGGAAAGAGCTTGAAATGGAAGTAATGCGTGATAAAAACGATAATTGCGTCATCGTCTGTTCCATTGAAAATGTCGACCCCATGGGCGTGCACACTGGTGACTCCATTACCGTTGCTCCAGTACAAACCATGACCGATGCCGAATACCAGCACATGCGTGACGCATCCTTTGCTGTTATGCGTGAAATTGGTGTTGAAACTGGCGGCTCTAACGTACAATTTGCCCAAAATCCTGCCGATGGCGAGCTGGTGATTATTGAGATGAACCCACGTGTTTCACGCTCATCTGCTCTTGCTTCCAAGGCAACAGGCTTTCCCATTGCTAAAATTGCCGCAAAGCTTGCTGTGGGTTATACCCTTGATGAACTTCGCAATGATATTACACGCGAAACTTCAGCTAGTTTTGAGCCATCCATTGACTACGTAGTTGTTAAAATTCCACGCTTTACCTTTGAAAAATTCCCAGGCTCAAAAGATGAACTAACCACTGCCATGAAGAGCGTTGGTGAGGCCATGAGCATTGGGCGTACCTTTAAGGAAGCATTTCAAAAGGGCATGCGTTCCATGGAGCTTGGCTATACAGGCCTTGGCTTTGGTTTCCGTAATGCTCATGCTGATAAAGAAAGCGTTCTTGCATCATTACGCCAGCCCAATTCACGCCGTATTTTATCCCTGCGTGAGGCCGTTCGTATTGGCTTAACTGACCAAGAAATTTTTGATGCATCTGGTTTTGACCCTTGGTATACAAGACAATTCCGCGATATTGTGAATATGGAAAATCGCTTGTTAGACTTTGGCCTTGCCAATGACATGACCCCAAGCAATAAAGAGCTTGCAACTGTTATGCGTGAAGCTAAAGAATATGGTTTTTCTGACCGTCAGTTAGCTGAAATGTGGAAAAGACCAGAAGATGACATCCGCCGCCTACGCCGTGAACTTGAGATAACACCTTCATATTATTTAGTTGATACTTGTGCAGGTGAATTTGAAGCCTACACTCCATATTTTTATTCAACCTATGAAAGTTCTCAAGAAATGGAGCTAACCGACAAGAAGAAGGTTATTATTCTTGGCGGTGGCCCAAACCGCATTGGGCAGGGCATTGAGTTTGACTATTGCTGCTGTCATGCATCCTTTGCTTTAAGAGATGCTGGTGTTATGTCCATCATGGTTAACTCAAACCCAGAAACTGTATCCACTGACTATGACACATCGGATAGATTATACTTTGAACCGCTAACCTTTGAAGATGTAATGCATATTGTGGATATTGAGAAACCACACGGCGTTATTGTGCAATTTGGTGGTCAAACTCCACTTAACTTGGCAGTGCCGCTCATGCGTGCAGGTGTGCCTATACTTGGAACATCACCAGATGCCATTGACCGTGCAGAAGACCGTGAACGCTTCCAAGCACTCATTAAAAAGCTTGATTTACGCCAACCACCCAACGGCACAGCCCTTAATGTAAAAGAAGCTAAGGCCGTTGCTGAGCAAATTGAATATCCAGTGGTTGTTCGCCCAAGCTATGTGCTTGGTGGTCGAGCCATGGCTATTGTATATGATAGTGCAGAACTTGCAGAGTATTTTGAAAATCATGTACCAGAAAGCTTGGAACACCCCATATTAATTGATAAATTCTTAGAGCATGCCATTGAGGTGGACGTTGATGCACTCTCCGATGGTGAAGAAGTTTATATAGCTGGAATTATGGAACATATTGAAGAAGCTGGCATTCACTCTGGTGACTCCGCTTGTGTAT
>CAYJCI010000172.1:0-4828 GCA_964368595.1 uncultured Desulfovibrionaceae bacterium | reverse complement strand
TAAACATCTCTTGGAATTGTAAATCTTTTCATCATAAATCCTTTTTAAATTGTTTTCGCCAAAAGTGCGTTGAGGGGTATATATGCATAGAAATAAAGTTGCGCAAGAAGGCACTTTAATGTTTGGTAAAAACAAAAAGGTGGGAAAGTAACTTTTTGGTGCCCTATAAAGACCAAAAATATTAAATAGTTAGAATGGAGTAAGGCTAGGATTATTTGTTATAAGACTTAATAACTTTTTTTCCCCATTGATTTAAATTTTCTAAAATAGGGATAACATCATGAGCTAATTCTGTGAGTGAGTACTCAACAGTTGGTGGTGTTGAAGGATAAACAGTACGGTTAACTAGTTTATTTTCTTCAAGTTTTCTTAATTGCTGGGTAAGCATTTTTTGAGTAATGCCTGGAATAATTTTAAAAAATTCATTAAAGCGAATTTTTTCAGCAAGATACAAATTCCACAATATTGTGCACTTCCATTTACCTGAAATTACCTCAAGGGCAACTTCCATTTCATTGGTGAAGTTACTACAACTAATTTTATTTTCGCGATCTTCTGGCAAAGCGACCTCCCAAATCAATTTAAAGTTTTCAGTTGAACCCTAGCACGTCAGCTATTTTATAAATGAAAATACAAAGCGAAACAAGTACATATTATAATTTTTTATAATAGTTAAATAATACCAATATATTTAGTTAATTATTTTTAGGCATTATGTTTTTTATATGGGAATTTTTTTGAAATATACTTTCATTTAAAGCTAGAAACAGTATTTGAAAATTTGAAATATCTTAAAACAAATCAGGGTCAGATGGCAATCTTTCCCATTGTATTTTGCCTTTTTTCTTATATTTTCGCAACAATACATATACACTACCTGGCCCACCATCCACAGGGCGAGCTGTGCAAAAAGCCAAGACCACACGTTTAAATGGTTCTTGAGTAAGCCATGTTTGCAACTTATCCCTAAGTACACCATAACCATTTAGTGAATTTTTACCCCTTCCTGGCACAATTAATACATTTCGAAGCCCTTTATACCAAGAAGCACGAAAGAAATTAACCAAGGCCTGATATGCCTGCATAGCATTTAAGCCATGCAAATCAAGGTGAGCTTCAGGGCTATACCTTCCACTACGCAATCCATTCATGGTATCTTCATCAAGACCAAGTACATGCCCTTCTAAATACTCGCCCTTTAAGGCAAGGGCAAACTCCACATTACTTTCAAGCAAGCTTTCATAGCTATTTTTAGGATCACAAGCAGGATTTGCTTGCTCAACTTCTGGCATTACATCACGACCGCCCTTACCTGTTAAAGGAGCGACCTCTTGCATAGCTTTAAAAAATTCTTGCTCATCATTAAGTGCAGGAGTTAGTGCGGTTTGAGTTGTAACTTTAGCTGCAACATGTGGCAAAGCTTTCTTGCTCTGCTTGGATTTTTTTTGTTTATCTTCACTCAATTTAGCAAAGCTTTCATGCTCATCAAGTTGAGTAAGCCTGTTATTTTGTTTTTTGCTGGGTGTTGTGCTATGCACAGCTTGAAAAAACAGCTCGGCATCGTCTAAGTGCTGTGAACTACCCACAGGCTCAATTGGCTTTGGCTGGGATTTAAAGGGGGGTGATGCAGATTTAAGCTTGGTTGCAGTTTTAGTATTCTTTGGCTTAAGCTTATTTTGCAAGCTAGCAAAGGGATTGTTTGAAAAATCATTACTCATAATGCAACCACATTAAAAAAGGGGCGTTAAGCCCCTTATCATTAACTATTTTGCGGGAGCCGTGCCCTCACTGGCCTTAGGCTCAGTGGTAGTTGCACCTTCTGGCGCTGCTGGGGCAGCTGATGGAGAATCTACAGGAGCCTGCTCAAGCGGTGTATTAAAAATAACTGATTCATCAGCAGGTGGTGTGCTTGTAATATAGGTATAGCTTAGGCAGGTGAATAGAAAAAGCACAGCCATAAAAGCTGTCATCTTTGAAAGTAGCCCACCAGCGCCACCGCTACCAAAAACGGAACCACCGCCGCCACCAAAAATCACGCCCATACCTTCACGCCCTGCTTGCAGGAGAACAAGAATAACAAGTAACACACATACAATACTATGCAGGGTTAAAATAAGTGTTTGCACAAAAAACCTCCAGGCCCATGCGATATTTTAAGCTTGCACAATTTGAGCAAAGCTTTCTGACTGTAAAGAAGCACCTCCTACCAGTACTCCATCCACATTGTCAAGTAATATTATTTCTGCAGTATTGTCAGGCTTCACGCTTCCGCCATAAAGTATTTTAATATCAGCACCTTGCGCTCCCATCTTTTCTTTTAAGATTTCACGCACAATGGCATGGGCTTCTAAAATTTCTGCAGGGCCGGCAACTTTTCCAGTACCAATGGCCCAAACTGGTTCATAGGCTACAGCAAAGTTGGCTTTATTAATATTGCTAGGCATACGAGATAAACAATCAAGCTGTGCTTTAAGTACGTCTTGAAGCTTTCCAGCTTCACGTTCTTCCAAGGTTTCACCTATGCAAAAAACCACGTTAAATTGATTTTCAAGGGCGTAAGATGCCTTTTTTTCAATAAATTCCAAGCCTTCACCTAATACATGCCTACGCTCTGAGTGCCCGATTAAAACCCAGTTAGCATTTACATCTTCAATCATAGAAAGGGATATTTCACCAGTAAATGCACCCTCTTTAGCTGGGTAGAAATTTTGTGCACCAATGGCTAGAGGAACAGATTTATCCAAAGCATTTGTTGCATCAAATATAGCTGTAAAAGGAACAAAAATAAGCACTTGCCTATCGCTTGGAATATTATTCAGCTTGCCACAAAGCTCAGTGATTGTTGTTGTAGCCTCAGAGCGAGTCTTAAACATTTTCCAATTTGCAGCCATTAATTTTGACATATCAATCTCCTGAAATATTTAAATAACTTCAGCTATGAAGCTATATTTTGTGTTGATTATTTTTACAAATACATAAAAATGCTATGCACTTCTTTAACAATACATTAATAAGGCTTAACTTGCAAGGTATTTATTAATTTTTTCAACTCAATTACCTGAAAATTAAACAAAATTTTTTTATTTAAATATTTTTTGTTTTCTTTTGCAACTTACTTTGGTATAGGTATTTATCGTAGTAAAAAAGCTAAAATAACTTAACTATATTTTAATGCTGGCTAAACAGTGACGCGGAAATAACATGAAATTCCTTTTCTTTACACATGACATCGATTATGGAGGAGCTGCAAAGAGCCTTCTAATTCTAGTCAAAGAACTGCTCCTTCTCAATCATTCCGTACAGATAGTTACTTTCGCCTATCCCAATGATGGTAGGGAAATTATGCCCTTCTACATTCAAAATAATGTAGAGGTTTTCTATTTCCCTTGGCCTTGGCTTACAGGAAAATTTAAAGGCTTTGACCCAAACATCACAAAAAAATTAGAACAAAGGGCAAACAACAAGCATTTACTACCAATTATACAAAAAATGGCCAAAAAAGCAGATATCGTTTGCTTCAACGGCTATGCATCTACAAGCCTTGCCACTAATATTAATTGTTCGCAAAAAATCCTTATTGCTAGAGAAGAATTAGACAATACTGCCGCAACCCATAAATATATTGTCAAATTTTTAATTAAAAACATCACCAAGGCCATAAGCACTGGCCCTGCTGAATCACAACAACTTGCAGAAATGGGCATTCAGTATCAACAAATTTTTAATTCGGCCCAACATGTACCAGAACTTTGCCCGCTGCCACCTGCTCCACTACGTTTTGGAGTCTTTAGCAATATTTACCCACTAAAAGGCCAAATGACCGTGGTGGATGCTTGCGCCTTATTTAAAGATTATTTGCGCAGCGTAGGGGCGCAGGTTTATATTTATGGTCAAGGTAGCGGCGTCAACATGCTTAAAAAATCCATTCATAACCAAAATGTAGACGATATTGTTCATTATAAAGGCTGGGTAAGCAATGTTGAAGATGTAATGCGTGAAATGCATTGGATTATAAGCCCAAGCCGAGCTGGTGCACCTTGGGGGCGCGACATCATTGAAGCCATGTCCTTAGGGCGTCCCGTGCTTGCAACTGGCGCTGAGGATTGTTTTATAAAAAATGGACATAGTGGCTTGCTTATACCGCCCATGAGCGCAGAAATTCTAGGGAAAACATTACAAGATATTTGCACAGAAGACACAACTGCAACCTATGCAAAAAATGCATATGATTTTGCCACACAGGAATTTAACCCACAAATACAGGCAGAAAAGTTTGTAAAATGGACCACGGGAAATTAAAATACTAATTTTCTACAGATAATGTATAAATTAATGCGTCTTCGTCAGGATCTTTATAGTATTTTGGCCTTTTGCCAACACATTCAAAGCCAATCGCTTCATAAAGTTTACATGCCGCAACATTACTTGGCCTAACTTCAAGCGCTGCTTTAAGCATTCCTTTTTTAGTCGCAGTTTGCAATGTATTTATCAACAAGTCTTTTGCTAAACCTTGGCGGCGAAACCTTGGCAAAACTGCAATATTTAGTATTTCCAGCTCATCCAAAACATGGTAGTATGAAATATATCCAAGCAATGAGTTATCAAGCTCTTGCTTAATGCCCATGGCAAAAAAATGTTTTTGCCCAAAGGCAAAACTACATTGCTCAAGACTCCAAGGCATAGTAAAGCATTGTTGCTCAATCTCAATAATGGCCTTTGCGTCTTCTAGGCTTAGAGTTGCAATTTTATATGATAGTAAAGGATTTTCCATGAAAAATTATCCATATATTTTATCTAATAATGATCTTTTTACTGAAATTGTTGATAG
>CAYJCI010000171.1:0-4853 GCA_964368595.1 uncultured Desulfovibrionaceae bacterium | reverse complement strand
AAAACCAGCATTATTTAAGGCACGGCAAATGCTTGCACCCACCATCCCCCTGTGGCCTGCTACAAATATAGATGCATTACTTTGCATAGTAATTTTATTTTCTCCCGTAGTCATCGTCAAAGCGCTCAATGTCATCTTCACCAAGATATGCGCCAGATTGAATTTCAATAATTTCAAGCGGGATAATGCTTGGATTTTTTAATCTATGCTTGCAAGTTGCAGGAATGTAAGTTGATTGATTTTCAGTTAAGAAAAATGTTTCATCCCCCACTGTGATTTCAGCAGTACCACTTACTACAATCCAATGCTCGGAGCGATGGTAATGCATTTGCAAGGATAAAGCAGCCCCAGGGTTAACTTCAATACGTTTTACTTGAAAGCGCTCAGCAGATACTAAGCATTCATATGAACCCCAAGGTCGGTAAACTTTTTGATGCCATGTGCCTTCCTTACGCTCCTGCGCCTCCATAGCTTTTACTAAGACTTTAACATCTTGAGCATGGCGCTTCTTGGTAACGAGTACAGCATCTGCAGTTTCAACAACCACTATATCTTCCACACCAAGCGTTGCCACAAGGCGTTTGCTTGAGTGTATATAAGAATTGCGAGTTTTGTGTGCCATTACATCACCATGACATACATTGCCTTTGGCATCATGGTCTGAAGATTGATAAAGAGATGCCCATGAACCAAGGTCATTCCAGTAAACATCAAGTGGCAATACGGCTGCTTTTTCAGTATGTTCCATCACTGCATAGTCAATGGATAAATCAGGGCACACTGAAAACACAGCTGCATCTGGTCGAATAAAATCATTATCTTGTGTTGATTGCTCCCAAGCATGGCGGCAAATGTCCACTACGTCTGGTGCAAATTTTTCAATCTCAGCAATGAATGCATCTGCTCTAAATAAGAACATGCCACTATTCCAAAAATATCCGCCCTCTTTAAGCATTTTGCTAGCGTTATCCTTGCTTGGCTTCTCCACAAATTTTTTCACAGTGCTGGTGGCATTTTTAAGGATGCCTTGAGCATTTTCTGAAGGGTCAATGGGCTCACCCATTTTAATATAACCATAACCAGTTTCAGGCCTGTCTGGTGTAATGCCAAATGTTACCAGATAACCCTGACTTGCGGCAGGGGTAGCCTCTCTAACTGCATTCACAAGCGCATTATCGGGCCTTAAAATATGATCCGATGGCAAAACCAAAAGCATTGCATCTGGATCATTTTGCATAGCAGAAAGTGCTACTAAGGTTATGGCTGGAGCTGTGTTTCTTGATTGTGGTTCAAGTATAATATTGGGGCTACGGCTACCAGGGACTTGCATTTCTTGCAAAGTTGCTGCCACAAAAAACCTATGCTCTTCATTGCAAATAATAATTGGTGCACCAACGGAGCGCTCTTGCTTACGCTGAATATGCTGAACCCTTTGTAAAGTCTGTGTAAAAAGAGTTGGTAATTTGGAGTCATACTCCATAAACTGCTTGGGATACAAAGTGCGAGAAAGGGGCCATAAACGTGAGCCGCTACCACCACAAAGGATAATTGGGTAAAGCATAAAGTCTCCATTTTCAAAAATATCACAGCATTCTATTATGCAATAATGTTTTTTATAAACCAATGCGTAGCTTTGAAGTTTTGCACGCTTTTTTCTGATATATTATAAACTCTGTTTTTGCAAGGCTTTGTGCCGGCAATAGCCTTTTAATACACAATTTGCACCTAGCACATGGCTTATTGCCGTAGCCCTTTGCTTTTGCTATCATGCTTTTATGGATGATAAAAAATTTATAAAATTCAAAAGAGTAAGAAATAAGCTAGGGCGCCCAGAGGAAATTGGCCCACTGCTTGAAAGCTGCTTACAAAGATTAGGCAAGCCAGAACAAGCAATGCTAACAAGGCTTTGGCAGCATTGGGATATGGTCATGGGTGATGAAATCGCAGCCTTGGCGTGGCCTATTGGATATAATAAGGGCATATTGTTTGTTGGTGGTGAGGATGCAATGAGCGTGCAAGAGCTGTCATTTTTAAGTTTAGAAATGCTTGAAAGAGCTAATGCCTTTATGGAAAGTAATTTTTTTAAGGAAGTAAAGGTAAGGTTAAGCCTTGATAAAGCTCCACTCCATGAAGTGGTTAAACGCATGCCAAATCAAGAAAGCCCATTGGTACTTAGAAGAGACAGTTTAAGCGGTGAATATCTAAAAGATATGGATAGCAATTCACCAGTTGCAAGGTGCTATGCTCGATACGTGCAAGCATTAAAAAAATAAATTCATTAACGCTAGACGCTCTTTATGCCCCGTCTTTCTTAGCTAAAAATTTTTCTACATAAAGCAATAATTTTTTAGCCTCTTCAAAATCTGGATTAAGCTTTAAGGCAGCAAGGGCCGCAGAGCGAGCCTTGCTCCACTTTTTCCAGTCAATATACAATCTACCAATATTAAAATAAAGATTTGGGTCATGGCGTAGATATTGCGAAGCACGAAGATAGTAAGTTTCAGCAACTTCATAGCGCTCAAGCTTGCGTAATGCCATACCAATGACATTATAAAATGGCAACATGTCAGGCTTTAAATCCAAGGCTTCACTCAAATAGCGCACAGCCTCCTCATACAACTGGGCTTTAAGTAAAGCCTCGCCCATATCACCCCAAAGTTGTGCATCTTTAGGAAATTCGCGAGAAAGAATTGAAAATGTAGCAACACCTTTAGATTTATCCTCTTGCAATTCAGCAATGCCACGGGCAAGGGTTGCTTTTTTTCTTTCATCGCGCTCTTTAAGCGCTTTTTGAGCTTCTTCTTGAACATGTTCGGTTAAGGCATTTTGTAAATCACGTAAATTTGCTACTAATGCACGCTCTTGCTCCGGCACCAGTGAAAGCTGTAATGGGAATAAGCTACGCACCAGCTTGTCACCGCTAATATGCATAAGCGCATCTTCTATTAGCTTTACAAATTCAGAGCGTTCAGCCTTCATAAGAGGGGTACTAAGCAATAAATTTACACCATCAAGAGCAGCTGTCACTGCCACAACGGGCTTGCCTTGCTTAATATTACTTGAAACTTGAGTAAGAGCCTTGCGGGCTTTGGTAATATCTGCGGACATTTAATTCTCCAAAAAACTTATTATAAGGATTTTGTTTAATTTGCTTGTTCCGTTAAGCCGTTAATTTAAATTTAATTTATCAAAAAATTTTATATAAAAAAATTCTCCATTCGCCATATTCGATACCAAAAATGGGCGACATGCCATAATGTTACTACAAGAAGATAATCCTGTAAAGTCTTAATACATAAAGCTTAATTTCATCCAATCTTTCTCACAATATGCAGACTAACGCCTTGACAAATAATTAAACAGCATGCTATTAATTTACAGCGTTACTGCGGAGTAGTAACATTACTTAAAAAATAAATTATTAACATGTGCCTTGGCCTTACACCATTGCACAATGAAAGCTAAACCCCCCAAATTTTGGCATTTTGGTTTAGCATTGGAGATTAGCTATGCATGTAGATAGTGCAAACCATTCCATGGAAAATGTCTGCCTCAAACATGATAATGGCCCTGATATTACTTTTCATGGACGTCTTTTTGCAGAATCTTCATGGTTCGATGAGGAAAGCTCAACTCTTACCCGTCAAAAACTATATGTCACTGATAATAACGAACAAGTTTATTATATCGTAAACGGTAATGGCCCTGAGCGCACCCGTAGAGCATATAGACTATCTGTCATGGGTGATCATTGCGTTATCCATAATGGAACCTCCGAAATGACTCTACAATTCGATATGCTTATGCTAGCTGTTCGTCAGCTATGTGGGCTTGAGGCAGATGCCACACCATCACTTGGTATGGTTGAGGAAATGCTTAAAGCTGCCAACGCATAGTTTTATTTTAATAGATTATTCAAAAAGGGCGGATTTTTTCGCCCTTTTTTTTGATTATTAACTGAATATAGGTGCTAGCAGGCGACTCTTAACATTTACTGCACCACTTACCTTGCTTGCGGATTTACTCATAATGTCCTAAGTAGACTCTACCTTGACACCTTTTCAATTACAAAATTTTAATGAATTTTTACAAAAATAAATAATTGTTAAATTAAGCCCTGAGTAAGGCATACAATACCTAAATAATTTTAAGAAAAAATATTAATAAGAAAACAAAGGAAAATACATGTCACATAATGATTTTGAATTATTACTTGAACAAGAAGTTGCGGAAGTTTCTGGCGTTGCAAAGCTCTGGCGCCATAAGACTACTGGCGCGCAATTATTATCCGTTTGCAACAATGATGAGAATAAATGCTTTGGCGTTACCTTGCGCACTCCTCCGCCAGATTCTTCTGGAGTTGCTCATATTTTAGAGCATTCTGTGCTTTGCGGCTCAGATAAATTTAAGGTTCGTGAGCCATTTGTAGAATTGCTCAAAGGCTCTTTGCAAACTTTTTTGAATGCCTTCACCTTTCCAGATAAAACTTGTTACCCTGTGGCAAGCACGAATACTCAGGATTTTTATAATTTAATTGATGTTTATATTGATGCTGTCTTTCATCCACTAATTACTGAGGACACCTTCCGCCAAGAGGGTTGGCATGTTGAGGCAGATAGTGCCGACGCACCATGGATTTTTAAGGGTGTTGTATATAATGAAATGAAGGGTGTTTATTCCACGCCTGATTCTGTATTAGCTGAGCAATCTCAGCAGTCTATCTTCCCCGATATGCTTTACAGCTTAGATTCTGGGGGTAGCCCACAAGCGATTTTAACACTAACTTACGAAAATTTTAAAAATTTCCATAAGGATTATTATCATCCAAGCAATGCTAGATTTTTCTTCTGGGG
>CAYJCI010000170.1:0-4874 GCA_964368595.1 uncultured Desulfovibrionaceae bacterium | reverse complement strand
TAAAATGAAAAAATTGATTTTAGTTTTGGTGGTACTGGTGAGCATGTTTGGCATAACAGCCTGTTCACCAGAATATGATGGTAGAAACAGGGATGATCTAAGAAAAAATCTATCTGAATATGATAAAAAACGATTTAATAATGGTTTTGAGTTTTTAAAAGACTATTATAAAGCGGAATTACTATACCAAAAAGGGGTAATTAATCTTAAGAAAAGAATATTTTACAGCGGAAACATGATTGTCTATGGCACAATTCCACCAGAGGCTATTGATGAAGCTTATATCAACGAAATAGGTGACTATCGAAGAAAAATGATGCGAGGATTAACAGCAGATGAAATTATAGAAAAAGCCGCTGATATTAGAAGACGTGTTAATAAAAATGGAGAATTAGAAGAATCAAGAAAAGAAATATTAAAATTATTTGAAAGCAAAAATGAACAATAATAACAAAAGAGAGGTGTGCTTACGCCTCTCTTTTTCTTTGTCTTTGCCCACCATTTCCTTTACATATGTAGCGGATAAATTTTTTAGGCTTTTGCTCGAATAAGGTGGCGGACTATGTAGGTTTTTGGTTGAACAGAATTGCTTCTTCCGTAAATGTTATTTGAGCGTGATGCGTCAAATCCAAAATGCCCTCACTCCATACAGAACCCATCCTTCAACTCCTGTGTGGGTATGAGCACTACCAGTGGCGTACATTGCACCAGTATAACTTCCTCCAATATAACCAGATAAAAATGAATTAGAGGTTGCTGTTATATTAGGCAATCCATCTTCTAAAGTTTGCCCGACCATAGCTGTATTCTGTTTCAAATATCTATCAGTAAAATTCGGTGTAGTGTTTTTACCTAAAACTGCTCTCAATTAGTCATAATCATCATGCACAGGGGTAAGCGACCATCACATTCCAACTATTCTCCTTCTGCTCATCCCTCTGGATTACTTGATACAGTCCATATAATTACTGTACCAACAGGCACACTACCGCCCATATCTCCTTTTTGAATATCACCCTTCATTAATTTGTCACTAGGATATCCACTGTAAGCGTAGTAGAATCACGATGCTTAGGTGCAGTCGTAGCTGCCGCCATAGCCGATGTGCCAGTAGCAAACATTAATGCCATCACCAACACATAAACACTTAAAAAATTCTTACACAGGCAATGTTAAAATGTTACTACAAAATCTACAATAATTATTATATTTTGTAGTATGCTCATTGATAACTATCAATATCATTTTTTTACTACAAATTAAAAATCATATAACAAATATACTTAATAAATGTCAATATTTTTTGAAACAGAATATAAACATTTTTACAAGCCATTAAATATTATTTTTTTGTGATTGAAAAAAATTTTTTTGAAATGATGTTTTTCAAATTTTAGTATATGCTTTTTGAAATTTTAGTTATGCAAATTTATTTTTTTCTATATCACTTTTATAAAATTCTTATCATGTTTTTAATTTTTTTATAAAATGTTTTATTTTTTATTGACTCAATTGTCCTCCTTCTGATAATTTGTAAGGGTAGTTGGCAGGAAGTACATTTGTGGGACAAATATATTCCTGCTCTTGCAGAGGGCTGAAACGCCCACTTCCCTGCGGTCGTGAGGCGTTAAAAGGCAAAAAGGCAATGAAAAATATAATTATTATAGATAGTTAAAAGTATAATAATATTAGCTACTTGCAAGTGTGATATAAGTATATAATATAATTGACTTAGCCAGCTTTTGCTTTTGTATTGTTTTATATTTCATATATTTAGATATAAAAATATCTTTTTTGCACGGTACAAAATTTACCAAAAAGGGGTACAAAATTTACCAAAAAGGGGTACAAAATTTACAAAAATAGGGTATTTTAAACACAAATGCTCAAAAAAAACGGCTTTAATTCAATAAAGCTGTATGGTTGCAACCTTTAAATATTTTATTCAAGTGTTCATTAGTTTGAAAAAAATCATAATTATTAGGAGAAAATTTATGTCAAATAATTTAGATAAAGAAGTGAAATTCAGAATTTCAGAAGCCGATCTTTTGAAGTTAAAACTTGATGTAGATAAATCAGAATTTGAAAAAGTATCACCATACTGTCGTAGTATTATTTTAAAAAATAAAATTTATACTAAGAAAAGTGTTAAGGATGATGCTAGTGCAAAACAAAAATTTGTAAAAATTGCTGCCTTGATTAAAAAGACTTTAGGTGAAGGTGTTACAATTGAGAATAGAAAAAAGCTAAATGCTGCCATTAATGATTTATTAAAACTTGCATCTTAATTAAAATGTGTATATATGTCTTGTTGATAATTTATAATAATTCTTAATGTATTTTATAAGGTATATATCATGGCTGATGTTGTTATAAAACCTGCACAAGATTGTGCTGATCACCAAGATGCTCCAAAGACTGATGGTGCAAGAGGATTGAAATCCACTCAACAATATATTGATGATGAAAAAAATGGTGGTGAGAAAATCTTTGAAATTGATGGTGAAAAAATCAAAGGTTCATTAAATTTGTTTGCTGATAGCAGAGCGGAGCAACTTTTTGAAATCCGCTCTCGGCACAAAAAATATAAAGGTAAGGCAAAAAGATTAAGCGAGCATATGATTATCAGCTATGCTGCAGGTAAACCACCCGATGGTTATACCAAAAAAGATTTTGAAAAAGATATACAAATATTTCTTGATAAAATGGGCATGTCTGATCATTCCGTCATTTATGCAGTTCATAAAAATACTGATAATATTCATATACATATATTGTTGGATAGAGTGTGTCCATATCCTAATGAAAGAGGACAGTTGTTCATCCCTTTAGATACTGGTGCATGTGTTATAAAATCATCGAAAAATGGAGTGGTGAGAAGGAATGGTCCAATGTGTATGCAAGCCGCTATTTCCGCTATTTGTTTAAAGAACAATTGGGATAATGGAAATGCAAGGCGTGACCATGAAGGAAATCCAACTGATAAGCAAAGGCAAGGTGTTAAAAAACAACCGCCTCATATCAGCCAAGATAAAATTGATTTGATATTAGATGTTGAAAAAATTTTTTCAGACGCTGAAAATTGGTCAGATGCAATCAAGCAGTTAGAAGCACAAAATATTATATATAATGTTGCGTATGATAAAAGCGGTAAACCAAAAGGAGCTAAATTTTCACGGAAGGGAGTTTATGGCAAATCAAGTGAGCTTTCACGACCAAACCAATTTTTTAATATTGTGAAGGAATGGGGTAGTCATCCTGACGCACCACCTCAAGCACCAAAGCAAATTGCGTATGATGCTATCCACGAATCCTTGAAGAAATCAACCAGCCTTAAAGAGCTTCAAAGGCACGTCAAGGCACACGGCTGCACTTTAAAAATAAGTGGTTCAGGCTTCAGAATCTTTGTGAACAATACCGAAGAAAGTTTTAAACCATCACAGCTTGGTACAACCAGTAAAAAGATCGAGAAGATATTTGAGAATAATATATTGGCTCGTAAAACACTGGATAAAAGAAAAAAACATAGTGCTCGTCAACGTAAAATATATGAAAAAACATATCTTCGCAAACGAAAAAGATACTTGAATCAACGCAACAAGAGACGTGCTAAATCAAAGGAACGTAGCTTTTTCAAGATTATTTTTGGACTTTTATTTGCCAAAAAATATCAGCCAATATTGCCACAAGTTCAAGAACGGATAGATCAAAAACAATGGCACAGTTTTGAACACATTAAATTTAACCTTGGGCTTGATGACAGTGATATGAAGCCACCATTCGTTTTACTAATTACCGAAAATGGCTTCATCCGTGAACGCAAGTTCGAGAATAAAGATGACTTATGTAATTTTATTGTCGTATATAGTGAACAAAATCCAGAAGCAGATTTTAAATTATACAAAAAATCATTGGACGAAATTATACAAGAACTGTCAGAAATGTTATATAATTTAGAAAATGATAAAAGTTATTGGTCTGATGCTGAAAACGATGCTTACGATCAACAAAATATGATTCTTGCAGCATGTTTACCTTCGTATCAAAGCCGCCAGAAAATTAAAAATGAGCAGCGTCACGAAGAAATATATTCAATTAACCCTTTAAATCCATAAGGAGTATTTATGGAAAACGAAATTTATACCCCATTTCAAAAAATTGGCAATATTGAGAAAAATAGAAATATTATCAATGATTTAATTTTAAGTGTTTATGATTCGTTCGAAGTCGGAGGCAAAGGAATAAATATATTTTTGAATAATTTCTTTAAATCAGACTGTGCATTGTGTAAGCATGTAATGTTTCACAATAATTTAGTAAAAGATGAGAATGGTGTTGTTGAGCACTTTAACGTGTATTGTCTGCTGATTCGGCAGGATTTAATTAATCAAATGCGAACGAATGAAGATAGAGAAATTTATTTTGAGAACGCCATGAGGAATGTGAAGCAATGTTCGCAGTGTGCAAAGAATGAGCAAAACACACAAAATAATACTTGATTTTTATTATTTGTAATAGTGCAGATGAAAAAGTTTTAGCTGAATTACTTGTTAACACCCTATTTGTGTGTGTTTTTAAATTAAGTGAAGACAACTCCCATTTTGTGTTTGGGATTCTACATTATCCATTAAAGGTTGCTAGTTTTATCTCTTAAACCATCTAAGTAATCCGCATAGACTTGCATCATCTCCGCTCGTTTTTCAAGCATAGCATCTGGCGGTAAATGATTATATGCTCCTTTTATGAGATTTTTTTCTTTGTGTGCAAGCTGGAATTCGATCATATCACTATTGTACATAAAAGTTTGGTGTAGTTCCGTTGAAGCTATGCTTTTGAAGCCATGTGTAACAAAGCCATCATCATCATGCTTTGGG
>CAYJCI010000169.1:0-4885 GCA_964368595.1 uncultured Desulfovibrionaceae bacterium | reverse complement strand
ATGCTTGCATTGAAATACAAAATAAAGCTGCAGAAGCTTTGAAAGTTGGGGCTATCCCTTCTCAAATTTGGGCAGATGCCAAAGCAAGGGCAGATAAATTTGGAATAAGTGAAGGATTTATGGGGCTTGGGCAGAATAAAGTTCCATTTTTGGGTCATGGAATTGGTCTTGTTGTGGATGAATATCCTGTTATTGCAAATCGTTTTGATGAGCCGCTAATTGAAGGTATGACATTAGCCATTGAGCCAAAAGTTGGTATTCCTGGCCTTGGCATGGTTGGGGTTGAAAACACCTACGAAGTTACACCAAATGGTGGTAAGTCCATTACTGGCCAAGAATTTTCAATACGTTGTGTGGAGTAATTATATGTCATTTACAGCATTGCAAATCCCCCCTCAAGAATTACGCTTGCGCCATGAAAAGTGCCGTAAACTTTTAAGGAAGTTAACACCAAATGCTCAAGGTTTGTTGGTGTTTTCGCGTACAAATATTTACTATTTAAGCGGAAGTAGAGCCAATGGAATGCTTTGGTTACCGCTTGATGGTGAGCCAGTGCTTTTGGTGCGTAAGGGGGAGAATAGATGCCATTTAGAAAGCTCTTTAATACATATGGCAACCTTTAAATCTTATTCTAGCATTCCTGAAATTTGTGCTGGTTTTAATTCGCCTTTGAGTGACTGCGTCGCTGCTGAAATGCGCGCATTACCTTGGTCTTTAGCTCATATGTTAAAGGAACGCTTGAAAAATGTTGATTTTGTAGCTGGTGATTTTGTTCTTGATCATGCTCGCTTTGAAAAAACTATTTATGAAATTAATATATTACGTAAAGCAGAGTCTTTGCATACTAAGGCTTTGCAAAATGTATTACTAGAAAAGAAGCATCTTAAAAAAGATGAACTACTACATGAACAGTTATCAAAAAAGCTTCGTGTTGGAATGACTGAGCGAGAAATTTCTCATACCATTTGGCATAATTTTTATGCTCTTCAGCATGGTGGAATGTTACGTATGCATGAACATGGTCAAGAAGTGTTTTTGGGTAAGATTTCTGTAGCAGAAAATGCTTTATATGCTTCACCTTTTAGTGGTGCTATGGGGCTTATGGGTGAACATCCTGCCATACCATTTATGGGTAATGCAGGCAGTGTGTGGAAAAATGGTCAACTATTATCAATAGATACTGGCTTTATACATGATGGCTATCATAGCTTTCAATCTCAAACATTCTTTGCTGGTAAAGAGTGTGAAATACCTAAAATTGTTAATAAAGCTCAAGAATGTTGCTTTGAAATTTTGCTAAATATTAAGGAAAAGTTAAATAAAGAATACAGTTCCAAGCAAGCTTGGAATAATGCTTTAGTCATTGCTAAAAAATATGGATTTGAAAATGGTTTCATGGGTTTAGAAGAAGCTAAAGTGCCACTAGCTCAAAGCTTTGGCCTAGCCATGGATGAAGGGGAAGTGATTACGCCAAGTATGCATAAAGCATATGATCTTGCCCCACATGCTGTTTTTAATGTATGCCCAGCTATTGCTTTGCCTAATTTGGGCATGGTAAGCATAAGGCATAGCTTTGAAATAGGCGAGCAGGGTGATGTTATTGCATTTCCTAATTTAGAACAAAAACAAAATATTATAACATGCTAACACTTGCGAGCTAAACTTTATGCTTCACAATTAGGTTTTTGGCAGACAAGTTTAGTTACTTCTAGTAAATTGCTTTCTTCACCAAAAAGATACAATATATTACCATGTTGTAGAACTGTATCCGCCTTTGGCGATGGTGTGATTTTATCATCATGCTTAATGGCAACCACTGTTACCCCATATTTGTTAGGTAATTCAGACTCAATGAGGCTTTTGCCACATAGTGGAGCATTTTCTTCAAGCCTTACAACGTGTATGTTAACTTGTGAGAATTCATCCAAAAAATCACCCATACCGCTCATTTGTTGAGACGTTTTGCGTAGGGCTGAGTAGTTTTCTTGGCGAATGGTATTAACCATACTGTCTATATCTTGCTTTGGTATCATGTATTGGTGCAAAACCCTTGAAAATACTTCAATAGATGATTCAAATTCCTCTGCAACCACGTCAGATGCACCAAGCCTGTGTAAAATATCTACCTCAGCTAAGAAGCGAGAACGCGCAATAATTCGTATATTGGGGTTTAATTTTATGGCCTCGGCTATGGTTGCTTGTACTGCCGCAGGGTCAGAAATAACAATGGCTAAGACTTTTGCCTTAACAATGCCCATATGCTCTAACACGGCTGGGCGGGAGGCATCGCCGTGCAAAATTGGTTCTGTGGCATGAAAGCGGCTTACAGTGTCTGGATTCATCTCCAAAATTTCATAGGGGATGGAATAATTTTTAGCAGCACGGGCTAAATGTTGGCCGCTAATTCCAAAGCCTACAATGATGAGGTGATTTTCAAAATGGCTTTGCTCACCACCTATGCTATCATCATTAATGTGAGCTTCTTTCCCCATGAATTTATTGACTGCTGCAGCAATTTTTGGTGCAAAATATATCATAACTGGCGTTAAAAGCATGGTAATAATGCTTAGAGCTAAGAAATTTTGATATCTTTCTTCATTAAATAAGCCAGCATCCAAACCTTCAAGTGCTAAAATAAATGAAAATTCACCAACTTGAGCAAGTGTCAAAGCAACAATGATTGCTGTATGTAGTGGGTATTTTTGAATTAATACTGAAGGTAAAATAAGTATAGTTTTGATAAAAATAAACGCAATTGTTAGCATAAGCACGGTGCCGATATGCTCAATTAAATAATTTACATCCAAGAGCATGCCTACAGATATAAAGAAAATGCTCATAAATACGTCACGATAAGGCATAATGCCAGATACAACACTCATGCTATATTCTGAGCGTGCTAAGAATAAACCAGCTAAAAAAGCACCCAAGGAGAGTGAAAGCCCAAGCCAAGAAGTTAATAAAGCAAGCCCCATGCATAGAACTAATGTGGTTAATAGTAGTAGCTCGCTAACCCTTGTGCGAACAATGGCTGCCATAAAGCGATTTAAGCCAAATTTAACAAAGAGCATGATGCCACCAAGCACCACCACAACTTTACTAATGGCAAAAAAAGCATCTAATGGGGTGGGGTGAACTTGCCCACTCAGTAGCGGGACAAGTAGTAACATAGGCGCTACCATAATGTCTTGAAAAACTAAAATTGCGAGGATTAATCGCCCTGATGGGGTATTTGTTGCGCCTTTTTGCTGTAAATAGCGCAAAACAATTGCAGATGATGACAGTGAAATAAGACAACCAGCAAAAATTGCGAGCGCTATGTCTTCATGACGGGCAAATGTATAGACTAAAACTGTAACTATTATGGTGAGCCCAATTTGTAAGCTACCACCTAAAAATACAGGTTTTTTAAGGCGAGCTAATGCGTCACCAGAAAGCTCCATACCAATGGTAAAAAGCAATAAAGATACGCCAATTTCTGATAATACATTAATGGCGTCCATATCATCCACAACACCCATTAATGACGGCCCACAGAGTACACCAGTGATTAAAAATCCAACAGTTGAGGGAATGCGTATGCGTGTGCATACTAAATTAACCACAATGGATATAATAAAAATTATTATAAGTTCAGTTAATAATGGTGGAATATGCATGTTGAACCTTATTTTTGAAGTTAACTTATGGTTATATCATATAAAATTTTTATTTTTTTTGCAACAAAACTCTAGCTTGTCAAGTTTGTGAAAAGGGAGTAAATGTGCATTGACAAATAAATCGTGAAACATTTTGCCTTGGCAATTTTAGGAATTATTTTATTTATGTATAGCTCTAAATATCAACATGCTACCGATGTTACAAAGCGTTTTGCAGCAGGTTTTCAACGTTTTCAAAAACATTGGTTTTGTGCTGAACACAATATTTATGCAGACCTAAAACAAGGTCAAAATCCTTTGGCCCTTGTTATTGCTTGTTCTGACTCTCGTGTGGATCCTGTGATGCTTACTGACAGCCACCCTGGTGAGATGTTTGTTATACGCAACGTGGCAAATTTAGTGCCGCCATACTCACCTGACCGTTATTTCCACGGTGTTAGTGCGGCCCTTGAATATGCTGTTCGTCACTTAAAGATTAAAGAAATCATAGTGATGGGCCATTCTAATTGTGGTGGCATTCATGCTTTTATGGAAAAACCAAGTGAAGATGACGAATTTATTAGCATTTGGATGCAAATTATCAAACGTGCAAAAGAAGTGGTGGAGGCTCTTTATCCCAATGCCTCTGAAGATGAGCTTGCTCATGCTTATGAACAATGGGCTATACGTGTATCACTTGAAAATTTAATGACATTTCCTTGGATTCGTGATGCTGTATATGCTGGTGATTTGCATTTGCATGGCTGGTATTTTGATTTAGATGCAGGCACCTTACTACGTCATGATGACGATACTGATGAATTTGTACCCTTAGTTGATAGTTGTGTAACTGCTATTAAATAGCCGACGCTAAAAAACAGTTAAAACTACTAAAATAATAATATTTTTCAGCAACAACTAAATAGTATCTTTAAATGTTCAAACCCCACAAAATTTACATTTGTGGGGTTTTTTGCGCCTTAATTATGGTTTATATTTTTTATTGAAGGCTTTAGCATTTATACTTCAAAAAACAATTAAACTTTAAGGCAAAGTTACTAGTCGTCAAAACGCTTTACAGGTAAATGACAACCGCCACGCCCAGTACGCTTAGTAAAATCTTGATGATAGTCCTCTGCTGCAAAAAATGGAACTGCAGGTGCAATTTCTGTTGCTACTTCTAAGCCTTTCTTGGTTAAAATATCCACTAGCTTTTGCGATGTTTTGAGCTGAGCATCATCTGCATA
>CAYJCI010000168.1:0-4906 GCA_964368595.1 uncultured Desulfovibrionaceae bacterium | reverse complement strand
ACTTGGTCATTGCCTTTGCCAGTGGCGCCGTGGGCCACGGCATCTGCACCTTCTTGTCTAGCTATTTCCACAAGGCGCTTAGAAATTAGCGGGCGGGCAATGGATGTTCCAAGCAAATAGCGCCCTTCATAAAGGCCGCAAGCGCGCATCATGGGGTAGACATAATCCTTAGCAAACTCTTCGCGCAAATCTTCCACATAAGCTTTAACTGCACCAGTTTTAAGGGCCTTTTCTTCAACGTCAGATAAATCTTCAGTTTGCCCAAGGTCGGCAGTCATAGTAATAACTTCGCAATTATAAGTGCTTATAAGCCATTTTAAGATAACGGATGTATCTAGGCCGCCAGAGTAAGCAAGTACCACTTTGTTAATTTTTTGCATTGTATATCCTTTGCATTGAATTTTATAAGAAAAATATTTTACAAATATCCGTTAGGAATTTGTCATTAACCTAAAGCGCAGTATAACTTATACACGCACTCTAATTGTTGCGCAGCATTATCACCTAAAGTTGGCAAGGGTGCAAGTATTAGTATTAGCTTATTTTAATTTTGATTAACAATTGGAATTATTAATATTTCATATTAAGTATTTGTATTTTTGAAAAATAAACTTAATGAATTGATTTTTTGAAGTTTTTAATTTGAGCTAAATTTATGAGTAGGGTCATACTACAATCTATTACATAAAAAAATATACAGCGCAATTTTTGCTATTAGCCTAGATGGCAAGAAAATTTTTAAATTGTGATTATAATTTTTATGCTGCAGGAACCATAAAAACTTGCCATGTCCATATTCTTGCTTGACGATTAGGCAAAGCTTTTTTATAATGCATAAGTTTGAACACATTCAGATTGTGAATATGTATTTTGTTAAAAAATACACATCTTTACCATCATATAACGTCAGGACTATGCAGACTAACTATGCCAAAACGCACTGATTTACAAAAAATTATGGTTATAGGTGCCGGCCCCATTGTTATTGGGCAAGCTTGTGAATTTGACTATTCAGGATCTCAAGCTGTGAAGGCTCTTAAGGAAGAGGGTTATGAAGTTGTATTGGTTAACTCCAATCCCGCAACTATTATGACAGACCCAGGCCTTGCTGACAAAACTTATGTTGAACCCATTGAGCACGAAACCCTTGCCGCCATTGTGCGCAAGGAAAGACCATGTGCCATATTACCAACACTTGGTGGGCAAACAGGCTTAAATGCCGCCCTCGGTCTTGCTAAGGCTGGTGTTTTGGATGAGTGTGGTGTTGAGCTTATTGGAGCAAGGGCTGAAGCTATTGAAAAGGCTGAAAGCCGTGATCTTTTCCGTAAAGCAATGGAAAATATTGGCCTTAAAATGCCTGCCAGCGGCATTGCCCATAATATGGATGAAGTGCGCGCCCTTGGCTCTGAGCTTCCATTCCCCTTAATCATTCGCCCAGCCTTTACCCTTGGTGGTACTGGCGGTGGCATTGCCTATAATATGCAAGACCTTGAGGAAATAGCAGGCCGCGGCCTTGCGGCTAGTCCTGTTTCTGAAGTTATGGTTGAGCAATCCGTCATCGGCTGGAAAGAGCTTGAAATGGAAGTAATGCGCGATAAAAATGACAATTGCGTTATTGTTTGCTCCATTGAAAATGTGGACCCCATGGGTGTGCACACTGGTGACTCCATAACCGTTGCCCCAGTACAAACCATGACTGATGCTGAGTATCAGCACATGCGTGATGCATCATTTGCCGTTATGCGTGAAATTGGTGTTGAAACTGGTGGGTCTAACGTACAATTTGCCCAAAATCCTGCCAATGGTGAGCTTGTAATTATTGAGATGAACCCCCGCGTATCACGCTCATCAGCTCTTGCATCAAAGGCAACTGGCTTTCCCATTGCAAAAATTGCTGCAAAGCTTGCCGTTGGCTATACATTAGACGAGCTTCGCAACGATATTACCCGCGAAACTTCAGCAAGCTTTGAGCCATCCATTGACTATGTGGTTGTTAAAATTCCTCGCTTTACCTTTGAAAAATTCCCAGGCTCAAAAGATGAGCTAACCACCGCCATGAAGAGCGTTGGTGAGGCCATGAGCATTGGGCGTACCTTTAAGGAAGCATTTCAAAAGGGCATGCGTTCCATGGAGCTTGGCTATACAGGCCTTGGCTTTGGTTTCCGTAATGCTCATGCTGATAAAGAAAGCGTTCTTGCATCATTACGCCAGCCCAATTCACGCCGTATTTTATCCCTGCGTGAGGCCGTTCGTATTGGCTTAACTGACCAAGAAATTTTTGATGCATCTGGTTTTGACCCTTGGTATACAAGACAATTCCGCGATATTGTGAATATGGAAAATCGCTTGTTAGACTTTGGCCTTGCCAATGACATGACCCCAAGCAATAAAGAGCTTGCAACTGTTATGCGTGAAGCTAAAGAATATGGTTTTTCTGACCGTCAGTTAGCTGAAATGTGGAAAAGACCAGAAGATGACATCCGCCGCCTACGCCGTGAACTTGAGATAACACCTTCATATTATTTAGTTGATACTTGTGCAGGTGAATTTGAAGCCTACACTCCATATTTTTATTCAACCTATGAAAGTTCTCAAGAAATGGAGCTAACCGACAAGAAGAAGGTTATTATTCTTGGCGGTGGCCCAAACCGCATTGGGCAGGGCATTGAGTTTGACTATTGCTGCTGTCACGCATCCTTTGCTTTAAGAGATGCTGGCGTTATGTCCATCATGGTTAACTCTAACCCCGAAACAGTGTCCACTGACTATGACACCTCTGATAGATTGTATTTTGAGCCGCTAACATTTGAAGATGTTATGCATATTGTGGATATTGAAAAGCCGCATGGCGTTATTGTGCAATTTGGTGGGCAGACTCCGCTTAACTTGGCAGTGCCGCTTATGCGTGCAGGTGTGCCAATCCTTGGAACTTCACCAGACGCCATTGACCGTGCGGAAGATCGTGAGCGCTTCCAAGCCCTTATTAAAAAACTTGATTTGCGCCAACCACCCAACGGCACAGCCCTTAATGTAAAAGAAGCTAAGGCCGTTGCTGAGCAAATTGAATATCCTGTGGTTGTGCGTCCAAGTTATGTACTTGGTGGGCGCGCCATGGCTATTGTATATGATAGTGCAGAGCTTCAAGAGTACTTTGAAAATCATGTGCCAGAAGATCTTGAGCACCCCATATTAATTGATAAATTCTTAGAGCATGCCATTGAGGTTGACGTAGACGCACTCTCCGATGGTGAAGAAGTTTATATAGCTGGAATCATGGAGCATATTGAAGAAGCTGGCATTCACTCTGGTGACTCTGCTTGTGTGCTTCCGTCATTCTCCTTATCTTATGACCATGTGGCAAATATAGCCCTGCAGGCTGAGGCTCTTGCTCGTGAGCTTCGTGTTGTGGGCCTTATGAATATTCAATTTGCCATTAAGGATGATAACATCTTTATATTAGAAGTGAACCCCAGAGCTTCACGTACAGCACCATTTGTGGCAAAAGCCACAGGTGTTCCGCTGCCATACCTTGCAACGCAAGTTATGCTTGGCAAAACCTTGGAAGAGCTCGACCCTTGGGCCATGCGTAAGGGTGGGTTCTATTGTGTTAAAGAAGCAGTGTTCCCCTTCAATCGCTTTACTGGTGTTGACGTACTGCTTGGGCCTGAAATGCGCTCAACTGGTGAAGTTATGGGCATGGGCCCCACCTTTGAAGAAGCATTTTTCAAAAGCCAGTTAGCAGCAGGCCAAACCCTGCCTCGCAGTGGTAAGATATTCATCTCAGTTAATGACCGTGATAAAGAATACTTGCCAGAAGTTGCAAAAATGTTTGCAGCACAAGGCTTTGAGCTGATTGCAACCCGTGGTACTGCTACTTTACTGCAAGCAGAAGGCCTAAAGGTTGATACTGTACTGAAAGTTTATGAAGGGCGTCCTAATATAGTGGACTTACTTAAAAATAATGAAATTGCCCTTGTAGTGAATACTGCATCTGGCAAGCTAACAACCCAAGATTCCAAGACCATTCGTCGTACTGCCTTGGCTTTTGGCATTCCTTATTGCACAACTTTAGCTGGTGCAAGAGCCACAGCCCGTGCCCTTGGCGCACAGCTTGAAGGTGCAGTGCATGTGGAAAGTTTGCAAGAATACTACGAAAGAGACTAAAAAAAGAGTAAATTATGAAAGCACTACTTGTTTTAGAAGATGGTTTTAGCCTTGAGGGTAAATCATTCACAGGCCCCATTGATGGCGGCGGTGAGGTGATTTTTAATACCGGTATGTTAGGTTATCAAGAATTGCTAACAGATCCATCATATTGCGGGCAAATGGTTTGTATGACTTATCCGCTAATTGGTAACTATGGCATTAATGATGAAGACATGGAGTCTCAAAAAGTACATGTTTCAGCTCTTTTGGTTAAAGAGTGCTGTAAAGAGCCATCTAACTGGCGCTCTACCATGTCCTTACCAGACTTTTTAATTAAAAATAATATTCCAGGTGTTGAAGGCCTAGATACTCGCGCCCTTACACGCCATATTCGCATAAACGGCGCCATGCGTGGCGTTATTTCCACCACCTGTCTTGATGTGGAAGAGCTTAAAAAAAGAGCCAATGCCATGCCCTCCATGCAAGGCCAAAACCTTGTTGAGCATGTTGCACCTAAAGATCCTTATGTTTGGACAGGTAGTGAAACAGCTCCAGCTAGTATTGCAAGCGATGGTAGCTATGCTTGGCAAAATAAAGGCCCACGCCTTGTGGTATATGATTTTGGTATTAAATGGAATATCTTACGCATATTAGAGCAACAAGGTTTTGATATGCTAGTTGTTCCACCAAAGTTTAGCGCAGAGGCCGTTAAAGCCACTGGAGCACAGGCAGTATTCCTCTCCAATGGTCCTGGAGACCC
>CAYJCI010000167.1:0-4915 GCA_964368595.1 uncultured Desulfovibrionaceae bacterium | reverse complement strand
TATCATGCGCATTTAATGGTGGTTCTTCAATTTGGCATTGTGCTGTTGCCTTATTGCATCTTGGATTAAAACGACAACCACTTGGCAATTCGCTAGGCAGTGGAACCCTGCCCTTGATGGTTGGAAGGCGCTCCTGCTCCATGCTGTGTTTACTAGGTATGGCTTGTAAAAGTCCTTGAGTATAAGGGTGCAGTGGATTTTTTAATACATCCTTCGTGTTACCATATTCAACCATTTGTCCAGCATACATAACCCCAACCCTATTAGCCATTTGGGCCACCACTCCAAGGTTGTGAGTAATTAGCAAAACTCCCATGCCACGTTGTGTAGTAAGGTCTTTAATTAATGACAAAATTTGCCATTGTATTGTTACGTCAAGGGCCGTGGTTGGCTCATCAGCCAATAATAATTTGGGCGAACAAGCAAGGGCCATGGCAATCATCACTCTTTGACGCATGCCACCGCTTAATTGGTGCGGGTAGTCACCAAAGCGGCTTTTCGCTGCAGAAATTCCCACTTGTTCAAACAATTTAATACAACGTTCCTCAGCTTGTTGTTTGCTGATTTTTTCGTGTAAAATTAAATGTTCAGTGCATTGTTCGCCAACGCGTAGCACAGGGTTTAGGGCAGTCATTGGCTCTTGAAAAATCATGGAAATATCATTGCCACGAATGGTCTGCATTTGCTTTTGTGATAATTTAAGTAGCTCATTGTCTTGTAGGAAGATTTGTCCATTTATGCTGGTATTTTCTGGAGTTAAGCCTAAAATAGCCTTGGCTGTTAGGCTTTTGCCACAGCCAGATTCACCTACAAGGCAAAAAATTTCACCCTGCGCAATGCTAAAATTAACATCTGATACTGTTAAAAAATTACCTTGGTCTGTGTGAAAAGTAATGCCAAGGTTACGCACATTTAATAATTGTTCTGACATTTTATTGTTCCCAAAATTTCTTGGATGTCTTTTTTGATTTAATTACTTTTTTTGCCTTTTGTTTTTGTTCTTTTGTTTTTGTTTCTTTTGCTTTTGGCTCAATTTGCGCTGAAGGCTTAGCGCCTTGTTTAAATGCAGGTCTTGCATATTCAGCCCTTGGGGCTTGGGTAATTTTTTCTGCATGTTCAAGGATAATTGCGCCGGATTTACTATCAGTTCGACCTTGGTTTTGATTTTGTTTTAGCTCAACTAAGGCTCCTGAAGGTAGGTCAGTAGCATTGCCAAGCAAGGCTAAGCCTTGAGAGCAGCAAGCATAGCGAGATTCACCTAATAAAGTGGGTACTTTGAAAGGTGCTGAAATAATTCTTGCCTTATTGCTATCATCCTTGGGCTCTGTATTGCTGAGCAATACAAAGGCCAAGCTTAGGGCATCCTTACGCAATTTGGCAGCAGCTGAAAGGTCATTTAACCATTTGGGACTACCTGACACATCAAAGGTAAAGTGGCACCAAGTGCGTGTTTCTTCCAGGGGACATTCCTGCAAATGTGGGCAAGGGCTAATGGGGTTAAGCTCATGTTCAATGGCTGCTTCACGCATGGTTACAATGGTTTTGCCGCCAAGGCGTGTGCCTGGCTCAATTATAAGTAGTGATGCATCATTTGCTCTAAGGTTTGGCTTTAAATTTTCCATTATTTTATAAGCGCGCTCTTCTTGTAATTTTAATTCATTACAGACGTTTGCGGCAGAAATTAACCAAGGTAGGCCGTCAACTTTATGTATTTCAACATGGGCTGTTTCAAGCTGTGCGCGCACTGGGATAATACGCCAAGGGCTTTGCTCGCCAGCAATAGCTGTAAATAACTTTTGCCCTAACTGTAATGGGTGTGGTGATGTATCAAGGCAAAGTACGTTTAGCTCATATTCGCGCCATTCTGGCTTTGCAAGCCAAAGGGCTATGGGTAGTGATAGTGGGCCACTGCCCATATCAACAAATACACGTGGTTTAACCTTACCATTTGCCCTAGTTGGCATGGGTTTTGGCTCTGGCAAGTGAAGAGAGCTTAAAAGCCTTGTTAGGCGAAGAATATTCCATGGCAAAAAATACCACATATACGCCGCGGTTAGGCGTGGGGCACTCCAATATGCTTGCTTAATTAAACCACGCTCGACTGTTAAGCGGCTTGATAATTCCTCAATGGCGTAGGGTAGAGTGCGCCTATGCTTGGCTTGCAAGGGTAGGACGGCATCTAAAGCCTTGGGTAAATCCTGTAAGGCTTTGATTATATGTGGTTTTAGTGGTGTGAATATTTTTTGCATAATTAGTCCGTAAATGAAAATTGCATATGTTGCATGTATTTCATAATAAAATTAGAATGTTCAGCCAGTTGGATGTGTATATTATTTTTACTCCATTCATGCAAACTATTGCGTTTGCTTGGCTCTAAAAGTAGGGCTTTAGCTCCGTTTAATGAGGTGTTGCCCATGCGAATAAGGCGATTGCTCATGCCATAGGGTATAAAACCAAGCCCCTCCAAATCTTCACCTTGGGCGTGGCTACCCATGGCCCCTGCTAGATAGATTGCCTTCAAATTAGTTGGGCTCATATGAGCAGCATCTAAAAGCTCTTGCATGGCAAGGGAGAATGCTGCCTTAACTTTAAGAATTTCCTCAATATCTGTTGAGCTTATGTACATATTATCTGCTTTATGAGGCCATAATCTTAAAATATATTCATTGCCTTGCTTTTCAATTAATTTATGTAAGTTAGCGGCAAGGGGGTTACTAATATTTTCCTTGTTTGTAAAGTGCCCATCTTTTTGCAAAAGACCAGATTTTAACAAGCAATTTATGATGGATAAATAGCCAGTTCCGCAAATGTATTGAGGTGCTGCACTATCAAGCGTTGCTGGCTCAAGCCCCTTTGGGCTTAGATGCACTGAACTCACAATGCCTTCAGCTCCATATGCCATATGTCCAAGCGAGAGCCCAATGCCTTCAAGCGCTGGGCCGAGGGGCACGCTTGTAATGTGGGCTTTGTGGGCATCATGGGCCAGAATAAATTCTCCATTTGTGCCAAGGTCAGTGAATAAAAAAGGAAATTCCAAATCATCCTGCTGTACTAAGTCCGCATAACCTGCACTAATATCGCCACCAACAAAGGGCGCTAATTGCGGCGGAATATATATGGGGGGTAAATCCTTAACCTGTTCTACGCTGTGGCCTTGTAAGGGGAGGGAGTAGGGCGCATGGCTTAATGAAGCAATGTTTTTTTGTAAAAAAATTGCACTCATGGCAGTATTTGCAGCAAGGCAAATTTCACTAATAGGCGGCAATTGTTGTAAAATATCTTTAAGAGCTTCAATTACCAAGCTTGCAAGCTGGGCTTTGCCTTTAGCGTTCATGGCAAAGGCAAGGCGTGAAATAATATCTGACCCAGCGCCCATTTGAGGGTTAATTTGCGCGCCTTTGGCAATAATTTGTCCTTGGGGGTTTATGGCTTGCCAGTGTAATGAAGTTGTACCAAGGTCTACCGCTAGCAAGGCATTGCTTGTATGCGCTGATGATAACTCAATATTTATATTTTTTATTGTGCTTGTGGGTAGGGAAATTTCAATACAATTAGTATTTTCACCAAGTTTATTTATGTGATGCCTGCAAGCAAGTCTAAAGCCATTTGCAAGCTCTTCTTGGCTTAAAATATTATGCTCTGCAGCATGAGCAGTTGGAGCAGGCGATATAAATAAAACCTTACATTGTCCGCACTTACCAATGGCAGAGCATAAAGGCGGAGGCGGCACTTTACCAGAGAGCCAAATAGCCTTGGCTAAAGTCTCATTACCATCTGCATTTATGTGTATGGGGTCTTGATTTTGAATGTGCACAATGATTTGCATAGCACAATGTACAGTGGCAAGGGCAAGAGGTCAATGTTTGTTAATTGCATAAATGGCCTAAAAATTGCATTAATTTTAGCAGTGTGGAAAAAGTGACATATAACTTGACCACAATTAAAACAAAGTCTAGAGTATTTGTGTAAGAAATACAAAAAAACATAGGTGTTTCATGAATAAAGTACTGGCACAAGATGAAGTTGATGCTCTGTTAAGGGGACTCTCTGGCGGAGAGATTGAAAGCGAAAACGATCTACCCGATGATGATTCGGGCATCGTTGCCTTTGACCTTGCTAATCAAGATCGTATTATCCGTGGGCGTATGCCTGTTTTGGAAATTGTAAATGATCGCTTCGCTAGGCTTTGTACTAATGCACTTTCAAATGCCATCCGTAAACGCGTGGAATTAAATCCAATCTCTATAGACATGGCTAAATTTGGTGAGTTTATTCGCTCGCTACCAGTTCCTACCAGTATTAATATTTTTAAGATGGATCCGCTGCGTGGTAATGCCATTATTGTTGTGGATTCTCGTTTAGTATTTGCCTTGGTGGAGAATGTTTTTGGTGGTGCTGGCTCTCAACCAAAAGTAGAGGGTCGTGAATTTACTCGTATTGAACAAGCAGTTGTTGATAAAATTATCAAAATATCCTTAGATAGTATGGAAGAATCATGGCGCCCTGTGCATGATGTTAAGCTTGAGCTTGTGCGCTCAGAAATTAACCCACAATTTGCCGCCATCGTACCCCCAAGTGATGTAGTTGTTGTCATTACCTTTGAGGTTGAGCTTGATAGCTCCATTGGTTCTATGGTTATTTGCTTGCCATACGCAACTATTGAGCCGATTCGCTCAAAGCTACATGCTAGCTTCCAGACAGAGCGCCTTGAAATTGACCATGCTTGGGTTGCCCGCTTGAAAGAGCGCCTTTTAGAAACACCAGTAGAGTTCAAAATACACTTTGGTAATACTCAAATTACTGGCAACCAGCTGTTACGCATGAAGGTTGGTGATGTGCTTGTACTTGATACTGACGTTGAAGATTTGCTACCTTGCACAGTTGCTGGCGTTACTAAGTATTATGGCCTTGGCGG
>CAYJCI010000166.1:0-4940 GCA_964368595.1 uncultured Desulfovibrionaceae bacterium | reverse complement strand
CCCAAATGTGTGATGCATCCCAGAGGATGTATAGGAATGGTTTCATATATGCCGATACTCTCGGTGTAATTATCTCATTTTTTTTGGAGAAGTCAAGATGGCGGAGAACGCACTCCCCAAAGGCTATATGCCCCACGATGTGGAAGCTCGCTGGTGTGAGCATTGGGAAAATAATTCTACCTTTACCCCCAATATGGACGCAGAGGGCGAGCCCTATGCCATTGTTATTCCACCACCCAATGTGACCGGAATGCTACACATGGGCCATGCCCTAAACCTAACCCTCATTGACGTACTCTGCCGCCATGCAAGGCAAAAAGGCAAGAAAGTGCTTTGGGTTCCTGGCACTGACCATGCAGGCATTGCCACACAAAATGTGGTGGAGCGCGCCCTTGCCGCTGAAGGCAAAAAACGCCAAGACCTTGGCCGTGAAGCCTTTGTGGAAAAGGTATGGGAATGGCGTGAGGATTATGGGCACCGCATACTTGATCAGGTTCGTAAGCTTGGTGCTTCTGTGGATTGGTCACGCTTGCGCTTTACTATGGATGAAGGCCTCTCCACTGCTGTTCGTAAGGTTTTTGTGGATTTATATCATCAAGGATACATCTATAAGGGCGATTATATTATCAATTGGTGCAATCGCTGCCACACTGCCCTTGCTGATGATGAAGTTGAACACGAAGAAAGCCAAGGCCACCTTTGGTACGTTCGCTATCATGTAAAAGATAGTGATGATAGCATCATCATTGCCACAACTCGCCCTGAAACCATCTTGGGCGATAGTGCCGTTTGCGTGCATCCAGAGGATGAGCGCTACCAGCACTTAATTGGCAAAATGGCCTACGTGCCTATTCTTAAACGTGAAGTACCTATTATTGCTGATAATTATGTTGACAAAGAATTTGGTAGCGGTGCTTTAAAAGTGACCCCATGCCATGACCATAATGACTGGATGCTTGGTAATACTCATAAATTAGAATTTATCCAAGCCATTGATGATAATGGCCTTATGACCCAAGTTGCAGGGCCATATGCTGGCATTAAAAAAGAAGAATGCCGCAAAAAAATTGTTAAAGATTTGGAAGCAAATGGCGACTTAATTAAAATTGAAGACATTAACCACTCAGTGGGTAAGTGCTATCGTTGTCATACTGTGGTTGAGCCGCATGTATCTACACAGTGGTTTGTGGCCGCCACAAAGCTTGCTCCGCGTGCCCGTGCGGCTGTGCCTGAGCTTACTAAGGTAATGCCAGAAACATGGTTAAAAACCTATTATAATTGGTTAGATAACATTCGTGACTGGTGCATCAGCCGTCAAATTTGGTGGGGCCATCGCATACCAGCTTGGACTTGTGCTGATTGTGGCGAATTAATTGTTAGTGAAGACGCTCCAACCACTTGTAATAAATGCAATAGTACAAAATTGGTGCAAGATGAGGACGTGCTTGATACATGGTTCTCCTCTGCATTATGGCCCTTCTCCACCATGGGTTGGCCTGATAAAACTCGTGAGTTAAGTGAATTTTATCCAACAGCTGTATTGGTTACAGGCTTTGACATTTTATTCTTCTGGGTGGCACGCATGATGATGATGGGCTTACATTTTATGGATGAAGTGCCCTTCCATCATGTGTATTTGCATGCATTGGTGCGTGATGGTGAAGGCCGAAAAATGTCAAAATCTCTAGGCAATTCCATTAACCCATTGGAGATGATTGACAAATACGGCTGTGACGCCATGCGCTTTACCCTAACTTCTTTTGCAGCCATGGGTCGTGACATTCGCCTAGCTGAAGACCGCATTGAAGGCTACCGCCACTTTGTGAATAAGCTATGGAATTCCGCCCGCTTTGCACTAATGAACCTACCAGAGCAAGCCCCTGCCCCTGTAAACTTGGGCGAAGTTAAGGGCTTGCATCATGAGTGGATTTTACATCGCTTAGAGATGTTTAAGGTGGAGATGGACAAAGCCATTAGCGAGTATCGCTTTAATGATGCGGCCCAAGGTGGCTATAAATTCCTTTGGGGCGAATTTTGCGATTGGTACCTTGAACTAATCAAGGCAGATATGCAAGACGAAGCTCGCAAAGGCCCAGCCCAATATGTGCTTTGGACTGTCTTGCGTGAAATGTTAACATTGCTTCACCCCATCATGCCCTTTGTTACGGCTGAAATTTGGCAAGCCTTGCCAGGTGGTGCTGGTGAAGATTTGGCAACAATACTCTACCCAAGCCCACGCCAAGATTGCATCAAGGATGATCAAGCAAAACGCATGGAATTTATTCAAGATGTTATTGTTGCTGTGCGTACCATTAGGGCAGAGCTTAACATTAGCCCATCGCAAAAATTAAAAACTCTGGTGCAACCAGTGGATGAAGCTCAGGCCACACTCATTGCCGAATGCAGGGAAATGATTTGCACACTTGCTCGCTTGGAAGAGCTTAATATTGATGCCAAGGCAGAGGCGCCTAAGGCTTGTGCTTCACAAGTTGTGCAGGGTTGTCAAATTATTGTACCACTTTCTGGCGCTGTGGATTTACAAGGTGAGCTTGCAAGGCTTGATAAAGAAATTGGCAAAATTGACAAAGACTTGCTAGCCACATCACATAAGCTAGCTAATGAAAGTTTTGTTAGCCGTGCGCCTGCAGAAGTTGTACAAAGAGAAAGAGATAGATTAACTGAAATGGACGATGCCAAAAATAAGCTACTTGCTTTACGTCAGCGTTTTGCTGAAGCTACTGAATAACAAAGGAAGCAACCATGTTCCAGACCATGACTTTAGGCCAAAAATGCTCTAAAAAAGAGTATGAAGCACTGGAAGAAGAATTACGCATCAAGCTTTTTCAACTACAACAAAAATGCGAAGAGCACAAAATTGCTGTGCTTGTAACCATACTTGGAGTTGATGGTTCGGGGCGTGGCTCTCTTGTAAATAAACTATCGTCATGGCTGGATGCTAAAAAAATTAATAACCGCACTTTTTGGCGTACTACTGATGAGGAAACTGAACGCCCTGATTCATGGAAATACTGGGTTAAACTGCCAGGATATGGTGAATTTGGCATCTTTTTTGGTGGCTGGTATGATGAAACCATACGCAAAGCGTCATATGGTGAAATTTCTGAGGACCAACTATTCAAAACCATGAATAAACGCGTGAAAATGGAGCGAACTTTAGCAAAAAATAATTATGCAATTGCTAAATTTTGGCTGCATTTAAGCGATAAAGAACACGGAAAGCGCCAGTCCGCACGCCAAAAAGAGCAAGGTAAATTCCGCTTCACTCCGTATGACACTCGTAGTGAAAGTAGCTATGAAAACTTAGTTGAAACTGTTTCAAAAACCATTACCATGACTGACCGCGATTTTGCGCCATGGTATGTTATTGATGCTCATGATAAAAATTTCAAAATTGTTTCTGTGGCTCGCGCCCTCATTAGTAATTTAGAAAATGTCATAGCCATTCGCAGTAGCATCGATGCGGCAGATGCCCCTGCGCCAGAATGCGATACCAAGCAAATTACTGCTCTTGATCGTGTGGATTTAAGCCAAAGCCTTGAGCGTGAGGAATACCGCGCAGAGCTAAAAGAGCTTAAGAATGAAATTTTTCAACTAAGCTACAAAGCCTTTCAACGTGGCATATCATCAACATTAGTTTTTGAAGGTGGGGATGCTGGTGGTAAGGGTGGTGCCATTAGGCGCATTGCAGGCAGCGTGGACTCACGCATCACCAGAACCATACCAGTAAGCGCCCCAACCGATGAAGAGCTCGCACATCACTATTTATGGCGTTTTTGGCGGCATGTGCCATTGGCTGGCTATGTGACCATTTATGACCGTTCATGGTATGGGCGGGTGTTAGTTGAGCGTGTGGAAAAATATGCCAAATTCAATGAATGGCGCAGGGCTTATGCTGAAATTAATAATTTTGAAGAAGAGCTAACCGAAGGCAAAAATATATTACTAAAATTCTGGATGCATATTTCACCAGAAGAACAACTACGTCGCTTCAAAGAGCGTGAAGCTGTGCCTTGGAAAAACTATAAAATCACCGATGAAGATTGGCGTAATCGTGAAAGAGCCGCAGATTATAAAATTGCCGCTGATGAAATGTTTATGCGTACAGATACAGAATATGCCCCTTGGCATATTGTGCCTGCTGAGTCCAAATACTTTGCCAGAATTTTTGTATTAAAAATTTATCGTGATGCATTAATTAAGGCTTTGGGCAAAAGTGATGCCAAGGATATTGTTGACTCCAAGAGCCTAAAAAATGCTCTTAAGGATAAGAAGAAAACTTCCAAAAAATAATAAAATTGTGGAGTATTCTTTATTTAATATATTGCTTTTCTCTGTGGCTGCCTTGGTTGGGACATTTGCCCGCTTTGGCTTAAATACGGGCATATTAAAGATTTTGGGCCAAAACTTCCCTTGGGGTATTTTTATTGTAAATATCTTGGGTTGTTTTGGCTTTGGTCTTATTTGGGCAAGTAATGAGCAAATATTAAACATTGATGACAGTGCCAAAAATGCTTTGCTCATAGGATTTATGGGGGCATTTACTACCTTTTCAACATTTATTTTTGACTGCGACAATCTAATAAAAGCAAAAAAGTGGTTAGCAGTTATTGCCAATGTTGTTGGGCAAATTTTACTTGGGCTTTTTGCCTTTGTACTAGCTGTTAAGCTCATAAGCCCAAACTAAAAAAATCATTCAAAAACTTTAACGAAGTTTAAAAAAAGCCCCTTAGTCCAAAAACCAAGGGGCTTATTTAATTGTAAATTAAACTTACTAACCGCTAGTTAGTAAAGTTTGGTGAACAAGAATAGTCATGCCATCATCATCTTTAAATTCAGTAAAGGAATTATGCACATTGTCTTTTTCAGTAACTGTATTGCCAGTAGCTGTCCAGTCAGTAGTATCAAATTTACCATCTTCA
>CAYJCI010000165.1:0-4953 GCA_964368595.1 uncultured Desulfovibrionaceae bacterium | reverse complement strand
CCTTACGTAAATCGTACGCAACGCAATTCCTGCTTGTTTTTCAAGCGGCGGCTAATTATATTGAGTGTTCTTGGTTTTTGGGCGTGATTTCCATATTCTCCTTTTTTCTTCTCGCTACGTTATAAAATATTTGTATATTACAATAAATTATTCTACTATGTTGCCATGAATTATTAGGGGGGCTTATGTTATTGCTTTGCTTGGGTTTATTTGTATTTGCTTTTACAGTTTTTGGTGTAATTAAGGGTTTTAATACCACCATTGTCCTCTTATTATCTGGCCTTGCACTTTGGACATTGGCTTTTGCTTTTGATGCCAATTATTATACAATTGAAGGTTTTAAAGACTCCAATCATACATTTATTGATATTTGCTCCATGTTTGTGATGATTACCAAGCAAAATTTAGCTGGTGTTGGTTTAATTATTATGTTTGTGGGCGGTTTTGCCTCTTATATGAATGGTATTGGTGCGTCCAATGCCTTTGTGCAGGTGGCCTCAAAACCGCTTATGATTATTAAAAATCCGTATATATTAGTGGCTATGACTGTTGTTTTTGCTCAAATTATGAGCATTTTCGTAACCAGCGCCACTGGCCTTGCCATGCTTTTATTGGTAACTCTATTCCCCTTATTACGTAAATTGAATGTATCTGCTGCATCTGCGGCTGCGGCCATGGCCTCTGCTGCTTGTTTAGAGTTTGGCCCAGCATCTGGAACAACAAACGTTGCGGCTGATTATTCAAATATGACCGCCATGCAATATTTTATGGATTATCAGTTGATTACTGGTGCAGCAAGCACCATAGTCATTGCCGCATTGTATTTTATTACCTCCATATATTTTGATAAAAAAGAACACGCTCAGGCTGTGGCTGAGGATAGCTCTATCATATCCACTAGCCCTGAGAGTGACGAGGGCAATAGGCTACCAGCTTTATATGCCTTATTGCCAGCCTTGCCGCTTATTATACTTTTATTTAGTGGAAGTGTTATAAGTGGAGTGGAAATTAGCGTGGTTGAGGCCATGTTTATGTCATTTTTAGTAACATTGTTTTGCGAGCTTTTACGAACTCGCAACTTAAAAGAAACATTTGAAAATGCAACGACCTTCCTTAAAGGTATGGGCGATATGCTCAAAGGCGTTGTCATGCTACTTATTGCGGCTCAATTTTTTGCCGCAGGGCTGCAAGGTGTTGGTGTATCATATTATTTAATTGAGGCTGCCAATGCAGCAGGCTTTGGGGTAATTGGCATGACCATTATGCTAATATTAGTAATTGCGGCTTTAACCGTAGTTTCTGGCAGTGGTAATGCGGCTTTCTTGGGCTTTGTGGGGCTTGCTCAAAGTATTGCACTTAAAATGGGTGCAGCGCCTGTGCAGGTAATCTTGCCCATGCATGCAGCTTCTGGGCTTTTCCGCAGTATGTCACCAGTGGCGGGGCTTGTTATTGCCGTTGCTGGCAGTACTGGGGTTGATCCATTTAGGATTGTAAAGCGCACCATAATCCCTATGCTTGGTGGCGTTATTACAAGCCTTATTGTGGCGAATTTACTTTAGTTGATGACAATGAAAAAGTGCGAAAGCTGAACATTTCTTTGCTCAGCTTTCGCACGTAAAAATTGAAATATTAATAACTATTTGCTTGCCAATTTTAATATCTCCACCACAAGTTCACAAGTCTGCTCAAGGTGCTCAACGGTGATGAATTCCTCTGTGGTGTGAACCTTGCTCATGCCAGTTCCAAGCGGTACAGTTGGTAGGCCAAAATCATTAAAATTATTGGCATCGCTACCACCACCAGTGCTGGCAATGTTTACTGTAAGGCCAATATTTTCAGCGGCTTGCTTGGCTAGTTGTATGACTTTTGCATCATGCTCAAGCTTGTATGAGCCGTAGCTTTTTTTAATTTCAATATCCACCTGCGCTTGACTTTCCTTGGCGGCATTTTCAAATGCATTAACAATATCTTGGGTAATTCTTTCAAGTGTTTTGGCCTCAAGGCTTCTTGCTTCGCAAGTGATTTCAGCAAAATCTGCCACAATATTAGTGACGCTACCACCTTTAATACTGCCCACATTGGCTGTACTTTCAGCATCAATGCGTCCTTGTGGGAATTGCTTTAAGGCATTTGCCGCCACAATTATAGCATTGATACCGCTTTCAGGCGCAACGCCAGCATGGGCTGCTTTGCCTTTAATCTTAATATTAAAGCGGTTTATGCCAGGTGCAGAATAGACAATCTTGCCAGGTGCACCGCCAGAATCAAGAACATAGCCAAAATCAGCTTTGATTTTGCTTTTGTCCATATTTCTTGAGCCATTAACGCCATTTTCCTCAGCAACTGTGAATATTACTTGCACATTGCAAAATGGAGAATTTTCTTCCTTAAGCCTTTTAATGCCTTCTAAAATAGCAATAATTCCAGACTTATCATCAGACCCAAGAACTGTGTCACCCTTGGAGGTAATAACGCCGTCATGAATTTGTGCTTTAACGCCGTGACATGGGCTAACGCAATCCATATGTGCGCTTAGCATAATGGTTGGAAGCTCATGTGCATTGGGCGCATTGCTCGGTAAAAAGGCAAAAATATTGCCGGCGTTGCCACCAAGGGCAACACCAGCATTATCTTCAGTAATGTCGTTAAAGCCAAGCTCTTGCAATTTTATTTTTAATAAATCAGCAATCTCCCGCTCACCATTGGTTGGTGAATCAATACTTACTAATTCTAAAAAACCTGCAATTAAGCGCTCTTGCTTGCTCATATTTCCCTCAATTTTATTAAAAAACTTCATCAAGTGTTTTGAGCGGAACACGAGTTGAAATTCCATGTAAGGCAATAAGGTGTATCATCTCACTTACAGTAGTACAACACTCTGGAATGATGCATATATTGTACTTTTCCGCCGATTTGGAGATGGAAGTATGGGTAACGCAATTTTGCGTCATCATTCCACAAATGATAAGTTCTTCAGCCTTACAAGCTGTAAGCGTAGACTCAAGCTCAGTTTGGTAAAAGCTATCTGCAAAGGATTTTTTAACAATAAGTGCCTGTGGGGCAAGGGCTAAAATTTCCTTATGTAGCTCAACACCCTCTGTTCCCTCATTAAAAAATGGGGCTAGGCCTGCTGTTTTATCTGCCACATGCTGAACCAATACTATGGGCATACCTTTAGCTTTTGCTTTGGCAATGGCTTGCTTAATATTTTCAAGCGTGTTTGCAGTATTCCAAAGGGGAAAAGCACCACCTTCAAAATAGTCATTTTGAATATCAATAACTATCAATGCTTGCTGCATGTTACATTTCCACTTGTTGGATACCGTCAAGCTTCCAATTGCCACCAGCGCTTGAGCGTACAAAGTGCCATACTTCACGCGCTTGAGCCGTTTCTGTGCTGGAATCTTCGCGTAAAAGTACATCAAAAAATACTGTAGCACGCTGTTCGTCATTTTCTTCAGTGACGCTTAAAAGCTGAGCATTGGAGAGTAGAATTTCAGTTTTACCAGGGTTTGGATCTTCATCAAATTGCTTTTTAACTTCATCTTGCACAGATTGGCTGGTAAATAGGGCAATATCTTCTAAATCGCGTTTATCCCATGCGGCTTGCAAGCGATTATAAGCCATTTTTGCACCTTTCAAGAAGTCTTCAACGTCAAAACCTTCAGGCACCACTGGCCCAGCGGGAGCACTTGGCGTGCCACCCCCTTGTTGCAGGTGGTCCCACCTATCCCCCATATCTTGTTGTTGATATTGCATGGGTGAAGGGCCTTGGGCTGGCTGTGGTGCGGCCCTTTGAGCTGCACGACGTGAAAATAATTTAAATCCAAAATATAATAATAAGGCGATTAGCAAAATATCCATCATGCCACCACCACTAAAACCGCCACCAAATAGCAATGAGCCAATCAATGAGCCAGCCAATAGGCCGCCTAACATTCCACCCATACCGCCAAACATGCCAGGCTTTTTAGCTGCAGCAGCAGATTGCGCGCCAGCACCTTGTTGTTGCTGGGTTACAGCAGGTTGTTGTTGCTTTGGTGCAGTGGTTGACCTATTCATGGAAGGCTTGCTACCAAAGGATCTACCGCCACCAAAGCGACGCGCAGCATCAGCATCTAGAACAGAAATTACTAAGAGTGAACCTACAAAAATCATCATGGTCAGTATGGTTTTTAAAGTCATATTTTCTCCGTTAAGTAGTTTTTATGATACTATACCTTAGTTCAAAAATGCAAAAAAAGCAATGGAAATAAGCCAATCATAATTTTCTGTTGCCAAGTGTAGCAAAGGGTTTAAAAGTCATCAGGCATGCTTAAGGTCAACACGCTAGCAAAAATTATATCACACGCGCACGTACGAAAGATGTACCATGAGTTCAATAAATTATAGCACAGGCCAAAATTCCCAAGGTTGCCCCGCTTGAAGGCTTTGCACCAAAATTAGAAAATACGCTTAAAAGCCGCTCAAGGTAGAAAATGGAATAGAGGAACGCGCTTTCATCACTAAGGTTATAGCCTTTATTCAAGTTCAAAAATACGAGCAGGATTAAGCTAAGGGCCAAGAGCTCACTTGTTAAAGTGATATTTTGGCCAATTAGCTTTATTGATTGAGGAAAAAACCACGGATGATTGTTTAATCTTTATTAAAAAGTAACTGTCTCTGTTGTTTCAGGGTTTTCTGGTTGAGTTTTTTGCTCAGGTGCAATGTGCTGTAACACTTCTTCTGGAACTTCAGTATTTGCTGGAGCTTGTGGAATGTCTAAAGTAGTTTCTGGGGTAGACTCAGGTGTAGGCTGCAGTGTTGATGCAGCAGGAGCCGGTTCAGAAATTACTGGTTCAGGAATAACTGGTTCAGGAATTACCGGTTCAGCCTGGGCGGGTTCAGATGGAACTGGTTCAGAAGTTGCCGGTTCAGCCTGTGCCGGTTCAGCCTGTGCCGGTTCAGCCTGTG
>CAYJCI010000164.1:0-4961 GCA_964368595.1 uncultured Desulfovibrionaceae bacterium | reverse complement strand
CGGTGATTGGCTTGAATACTTCTAGTGGTGGAAACACCTGGCATGATTGCCTTATCTCCGCCGCTGTAGCCTGCAAAATAGTGGTATTCAATATTACCAAGGCAAATTCTCTTATCAGCCTCTGCCACTGGTTTGAATATATCAAGTGGTGTACCATTGGTTGTAATGCCAACTTCAACACATTCATCCATATCTGAATCAATGCAGGAGTATTGCTCGTAAATATCTTTACCAACTAAGGAAATAATTTCTTCTTCAGTATGTTTTCTATGTGTACCGAGTGCAAAAACAATGCAAATATCTTGCTTTTCAACGCCAGCATCTGCCAGTTCTTCTAGTAATGGTGGTAGCATAAGGTGGCTTGGGCAGGGGCGAGTGATGTCACTTGTAACAATGGCAATTTTATCACCCTTTTTTACAAGCTCACAAAGCATTGGTGAACCAATGGGGTTTTTTAATGCTCTTTTAACTTCATCATGTGGGTCTGGCATGCTGTCTAATTCTTTAGGTAATAGTACATCCATAATTCTTTCATCTAAACATTCAACACTTTGTGTTGTTTTGCCAAACCTCAAATCAAATTGCATAATATCTCCTTAGTTTTTAGTATAAATTTTAATGGCTAATTTATTATGTGAATTTTTGCCCAATGTCAAGAAATATAATGTATATAGCTAATTTTATATTATTTATTTTTTGACTAAAACATTGACTATGCAATGTGCCTTTGCTAATATCCGCCAACTTTAGTTTACCCTTTGTAGAGGTGTTTTGTATTTTTTTATACAAAAAATTTGGGTAAATACACATTATTAAAGGAGTTTTTATGTTTCGTATTCTATCTACTGCCATGATGCTTGTAATGCTTACAGCATCTCTAGCTTCTGCTGAAATTGTTCTTAAATTAGGACATATTGCAGATCCAGAAAACCCATATGCTCAAGGTGCAGTTCACTTTGCTAAGCTTGTAAAAGAGCGTACTAAAGGCGAAGTTGATATTCAAGTTTATCCTTCAAGCCAACTTGGTAACCAACGTGACCTAGTAGAAGGCCTTACCTTTGGTACTGTTGACATGACTCTTACCAGTAACGCAGTTCTTGGTAACTTCATTCCTGAAATTTCTGTACTTGATTTGCCTTTTATTTTCCGTGATCTTGATCATGCTTACAAAGCCCTTGACACAGTGGGCATGGAAATTGCGAAGCAAGGCGAAGCCCGTGGTATTAAAACTCTTGCTATTTGGGAAAATGGCATCCGCCACATGACCAACAACAAAAGACCTATTAAAACTCCTGCTGACATGGCCGGCTTAAAAATCCGTGTTATGGAGCAACCTATCTACATCACCATGATGGAATCACTAGATGCAAGCCCAACTCCTATGGCTTTTAGTGAAATTTATACAGCTCTTCAAAAGGGTGTTATTGACGGCCAAGAAAATCCTCTAGCCCACATTGCAACCAAACGTTTTTATGAAGTGCAAAAATTCGTTTCTCTATCTGGCCACACCTATGCTTCTGAGCCACTACTTATCAGCACCATTGCTTGGAATAAATTAAATGATGAGCAAAAGAAAGTTGTTGCACAAGCTGCTCTTGATGCTCGTGATTGGCAACGTGACCTATGCCGTAAATTAGAAGACGGCTTTGCTAAAACCATTGTTGATAGCGGTAAAGCTACAATTAACAGCGATGTTGATAAAGCAGCTTTTGCTAAAGCTACACGTCCAGTATGGGATTTGTACATTGACAAATTTGGTAGCAAGCACGTAGACGCAATCCAAAACATTAAGTAATTTATTACTTTGATTTAATAAAATATGGCGATGCTTTTTATGGCATCGCCATAATTCACTTATGGAGTTTTCATGAGCACATTCTTTGCTTTTATTGAGAAAATCCTAAAAATACTAGTAACAACTGCCATTGGGATGATGTTATCCATTGTATTTTTACAAGTTATTTCTCGTTATGTTTTCAGTTTTACCCCTTCGTTTGCTGAAGAACTTTCTCGCTATCTTTTTGTGTGGGTGGTTTTTCTATCTTTACCACTTGTGGCGAAAAATGGCGGGCATATGGCCATTGAAACTCTTACCTCACGCATTAAAGGCAAAAAGCTTAAAGTTTGCCGAGTTTTAGCAGATATTTTTACCATTACCTTTTTGGTTGTTATGATTTGGAACAGTGTAAGAATGGTGCAAATTGCCCACTTCCAAACATCTCCAGCTTTAATTTTGCCCATGTCATATGTATATAGCGTAATTCCATTTGGTTGTACGATTATGTGCATGTATGTTATTCATGATTTTATAACCCTCCTGCGTACTGCGCCGGAAGACGTGAAGTAGGAGTGGGAATATGACACTTTGGGTTATTTTAACATCCTTTGCGATTATTTTGGCAAGTGGAGCTTCCATTGGTGTGGGGCTTGCGCTTTCTTCAGCCATTGTACTTTACGCAGTAATGGATATGCCGTTAATTGTTGTGGTACAACGCATGTTTACCTCTGTTGACTCTTTTTCCTTCATGGCTGTGCCCTTCTTTATGTTGGCGGGTGCATTTATGTCAGCAGGTGGCGTAACTAAACGTATTGTTGATTTTTCCATGTCACTTGTGGGTGCTCTTGCTGGTGGTTTAGCACTTGTTGTTGCCGTGGCAGGTATGTTTTTTGCGGCGCTTTCTGGTTCATCTGCGGCAACTACCGCCGCCATTGGTGCTGCCATGATTGATGAAATGGAAAAACGCGGATACCCACGCGACTTTGCAGCCGCAGTTGTTGCAAGTGGTGGTACCGTTGGTATTGTTATCCCGCCGTCCATTACCATGGTTGTGTATGGCTCAATTGCTAATACATCCATTGCAGATTTATTCCTTGCAGGCTTTGCCCCAGGTATTCTTATGGGCTTAACCATGTGCTTAGTGAGCTGGGTAATCTCTAAGAAAAAGGGCTATAAGGGCGAAGGCTCATTTTCTGTTAGTCGTGTGCTTTCATCCTTCCGTGAATGCTTCTGGGCGCTTATGATGCCTGTAATCATTCTCGGTGGTATTTATGGTGGTATATTTACACCAACTGAAGCTGCCGCCGTTGCCGCAGTGTATGGTGCTTTTGTGGGCTTCTTTATTTATAAAGAACTTACCCTGAAAGACCTACCTAAAACGCTTTTAAGCGCTGCTTATAGTACCACTATGATTATGTTTGTTGTGGGTGCTGCTAACGTATTTGGCTGGATTTTAACCCATGCCCAAGTGCCACACATACTAGCACAAAGCTTTAGCACCATTACTACTAATCCAGTTATATTCTTGATGCTTGTGAACGTGCTCTTGCTCTTTATCGGTACGTTAATTAATGCATCTGCTGCAGTAGTTATTTTAACACCTATCTTGCTACCAGTTGCCATAAGCATGGGTATTGACCCCATGTTCTTTGGTGTGCTTATGGTTGTAAACCTAGCCATTGGTTGCATTACCCCGCCTGTGGGACTTGATTTATTCATCGTGTCCTCCATTACAGGTATTTCTATTGATAGAGTAACAGCTAAGGTTATGCCATACTTAATCATGCTCTTGGTTGACCTTGTGTTATTAACTTACTTCCCAAGTATTATTACATTCTTACCTGAGCTTTTGCGAACATAACTAGCAAAAATCACCTATAGAATGGTATGCTTATAATAAAACCCTCTTAAGCTAAGGCTTAAGAGGGTTTTTGATTTTGAAATATAATTTATAGTAGTTACTTAGCTTGCATAAAGCTTGAATTTTCTAAGCATTACTTTGTCGCCATTTTCTTTTGCCATATCCATAACAGTCCAATTATTAAGGTCTTTACTTTCTACATCGGCATTATATTCTAAGAGTAATTCAATCATCTCTTCATGGCCCTCTTTATAGGCTAGCATGAGTGGAGTTTTGCCCACTTCCTCTTTAGAAAAAAGCCTTAATATCTTATTTTCATTAAAAGGTTGTAAAGGGTAATTTACGTCGACTCCCTTTTCAAGTAATGCCCTAACGACTGGTAATAAATTTTCTTTTACTGAAAGCAGCAAGAATGGATATTCATGGTCATAACCTGTGGGGACAATCTTTAAGTCATTAACAAAACTAGTTTTTGTAATAATATTACAAAGCATTTGCTCATGCCTTTTGTGAAATACAAAATGGTAAACGTCTTGTTTTTCAAGTTTATTATTAGCAAGAAAGGCCATCATCTCTTGAGTGGTCATGCGGGCAATATCTTTAGATTGAGAAAGTAAAATATTATAAATTTGTGTTCTCTTAGCATATTGCTCACGAGTTCTTGCGTGGGATGAAAATATAAACTTGGTATTGGCGCTGATGTTTTTTTCACCAATTACATAGTCAAAAATGTCTTGTCTGTTGGAATTTTTGAGCTTTAGGTCAACAATATCAAGCAAATGATGTATGGCAAAATAATCTCTTTGCCTAATGGCAAGCATTAGTGGCGTATAGGTACCTGTTGCATCAAAACTATTGACATTAGCATTGTATTTTATGAGTACATTCAGAATTTTGTGATGGCCGTTTACAATACAATAGTGCACAGCTGTTTGATTTTTATAATCAGAAATATCTAAATCAGACTTGGCCTTGATTAATGCGCGCACAATTTCATAATGCCCATGCTTACAAGCTAATAAAAGCCCCGTTTGCTTTTTCTCATTGAGCATGGAAGGGAGTTGACTGCATTTTTGTAATAAATCTTTAACCCTTGCAAAATTGCCAACGGCACAAGCTTTGAAAAAGTCAGTAGGATTAACCACTTCTAATTTTGGGTCTTGATTTTGATTGGAGTCTGTTGAAGATGCATCATAAGAAATAAGCAAATCATCAGCAGAATTATTATTTGCTTTTTTCTTAGATTTTTTTTTGAGATTCGTCATTAGCATTGTCATGTAAGTAACTCCAATAAATAGTACAAATAGCGACTAAGATATTGCT
>CAYJCI010000163.1:0-4963 GCA_964368595.1 uncultured Desulfovibrionaceae bacterium | reverse complement strand
CTTGCAACTGAATCACAACGAATGCCGTGATTTATAATCATATGCTCAAGAGCCTTGCGGGTGGAGCTTTTGGCGTCAACCACAAGAACTTTAATTTGGCTGGCTAGGCTTTGTAATAAATACTTGGCAGTGGCTTCACCTTTTTGGGCTTGCACTGAAAAACTAAATGTAGAGCCTTCGCCCTCGCTTGAGGTTAAATTAATATCTCCACCAAGTAAGTTTACAATGCGTTTTGAAATCACAAGCCCAAGGCCTGTACCGCCAAATTTGCGGGTGATGCTACTATCTGCCTGCATAAATGGTTGGAACATATGTTTTTGTTGTTCTTTAGTTATGCCAATGCCAGTATCAGACACGCTAACATCAATGCGGCATTGCGTTTCTGACATGCTGTGACAGGTAACAGAAAGGGTGATGTCTCCATATTCTGGCGTAAATTTAACTGCATTGGATAGAAAATTTGTAATTACTTGGGCTAAGCGTTGTTCATCGCAAATAATATTCCAAGGGAAGATTCGATCAATGTTAACTATTAGATTTTGCTTTTTATTTTCCACGGTAAAGTTGACTACATTTACCACGCGCATGAGCATATCTTCAAGATTAAATTCTGAGAAAGCAAGCTCAAATTTATTGGCCTCAATTTTTGACATATCTAAAATGTCATTAATTACGCCAAGCAAATGCACTGAAGCTTCATTAATACGCTCAAGGCAATAATCTTTTTTATTTTTGGATGTTGCGTCAGAGCCAATTTTTGTCATGCCTATGATGGCATTCATGGGTGTGCGGATTTCATGGCTCATATTGGCAAGGAAGTTCGATTTTGCAAAGTTTGCTTTTTCAGCCTCTTCTTTAGCAAGCACTATTTCTGTTAAGTCATTAAACATAGCCATTACACCCATAAAAACTTCATTTTCATCACGAAGAGGGGAGAAGTTAATGGAGAAATGTAATTTTTTATCTTTGACTTCAATGGACTTTTTGAAGTTGATGGCAACGCCATTTTTTAGGCATTGTTCAAATAATTCATTTAATTTAATAGCTCTTTTATTAAGAAGCAATTTGTCAAAAATTTCTTCATAGGATAGGCCAATGAAAGGGTCAATGTGAGCAGCTTCAATATGCTCTAAATATTTATTGGTGCAGTATAATAATTTGCCGTCGGTATCAAAAATGAAAACAATTTCAGTGTTATGTGTGAGTAGTAGGTTTAGATATAGGTCGCGTTTTTCTTTTTCTTTAAAAAGGGCTAAGGTTACAATTTCTTTAGCATCAAGAGATTGCTTTGCTCTTTCAAGCATAACTGCAAAGGCTTGATTTTGGCGCATCAAGCGCTTGTTTTCTTTTTGCAATTTTTTTAATTCATCATTCATTTATATATTTATGCCTTTTCAAATAAACAAGCCGTAAAGCTAAAGTTGTGAAATCTGTTTTCAAGCTTGCCGTTTGCTAGAGTTGCTGGACAAATTTCACCCCGAGCATAGTTTTGATGATATGGTAGGGATTCATCCAAAATTTTTATGGCAGCTAAGGCTTCGCTCAACGGTTCAGCGCCTAATATAACACTACGTCCTCCACAGCCAACTACAAGCACGCAATCTAAAGAATTTTTTCGATCTTCGATATACTGTAACATGTGGTTGGCTGTACTAAGTACTTCTTCAGATGTTTGTAAGGCAAGGTATATGTAAGCACCTTTGGGCATTTCACCACCAAAGTTAATATGCTTTTCTGGCGTAATGGCTAAAGCTTCGCGAGCCACAAGGGGGCTGCCGTCATTATAATCTACCAAGAATGGTAGAATTGAGCCAGAGCCAGTTATACTTTCTGTGGAAAGGCCAAGTGAGAAAATATAATCCATCACAGGCATGTCATTTACACTAAAGACAACATTGCCCTCAGATGCAGTGATAACTGCTTTTTTATTTTGTAAACTGCTGGGGTTTAGTGAGACATACTGAAAATCTAACTTCAATGGGCCAGAAATGCAAAGAAAGGCCACAGCGTTACGATGATTTTCCTTATTGAGAAAAATGGAAGACTTCGTAGGGTCTGGGGTATGGTCAGAAGCTAAGCCACCAAAAAGGGGCACATTGTCAGATATTTGTGTAATGTATGATGTGATTTCTTGTCCGCTAAGTTCGCGGTTAAATGGTGCACAAACAAAATTTAAGGCTGGTTTTTGACCAAGCTCTTTAACTACCTTGGTATAGGCTTCTGCAATGGATGATTTGAAATTGTCATCAAGCGGTTTAGTGATAATTGTGCTGAAGGTATTTTCTTCACTAACAAGTACAGTGAGGCTAAGCATGGCAAGGTCTGCCTGACCATTGGCGCAGGTAGCAAAGGTGGTCATGCCTATAAAATCAAAGGGTAGTGCATTGGCAAGAGCATCAATAATGCCATTGCTTACGGCATCAGCGTGGGTGTTGATGATACCAACTGCGTTTTTACCTTTAATAGAAGCAAGTGGAAGGGCTTGCAGTATTTCTTGCACTGCATCTTCAGCATCGTCAATTTCAAGCGTGTGGGCGACATACATTTGCATGGCTTACTCCAATTACTTTTAGCCTGTCGCGTCACTCATACACGCCTATTGTATGAAAAGTCAATGTAAAATATTGCATAACATAGCGTTTTGCTTTTATATAAATAAAAAAGGGAAAGAGCAAGCCCCTTCCCTTTTATTCATTTGTAATGGTTGGTTAATCTGTGCTTAGTTCAGGTTTACCAGCTTTAACATTTTGGCTAGCTTGAATGATTTTGGGCAACACTTCTGGTTGAGCAAGTGTTGTGGTGTCGCCAAGTTCCTCGTACTCGCTGGCGGCAATCTTACGCAACATACGGCGCATAATTTTACCAGAGCATGTTTTGGGCATGCCGTCGGTAAATTGTATAATTTCAGGTGTGGCTAGTGGCCCAATGTCCTTACGCACTGTGTCGCGTAGGTCTTTGCGCAATTCCTCAGTCCAAGGCACATCATCACGCAATGTTACATAGGCATAGATTGCCTCACCCTTAAGCTCATGCGGCATGGGCACAACTGCGGCCTCTGCCACTTGCTTGTGTGCCACAAGGGCAGACTCAATTTCTGAGGTGGAAAGACGATGGCCCGACACGTTAATAGAATCGTCAATACGACCTAGAATCCAGAAGTAGCCCTCTTCATCAATGCGGGCTCCGTCGCCAGATTGATAGCCGCCAAAGCGCTCAAAATATGAGTGGTATTTTTCAGGATTACCATAAACACCTTGCATCATACCTGGCCATGGTTTGCGTATGACTAAGTGGCCGCCTCTGCCGTCACTTTCAGCCTCCCCGCCACCTTCTCCATCCATAACAACAGCATCAATACCAGGCAGAGGGAAGCTAGCAGAACCAGGTTTTAACTTAGTAACATATGGCAGTGCGGCAATCATGGCGCCGCCTGTTTCTGTTTGCCACCATGTATCAATAACTGGCAGCTCATCGCGGCCAATAATACTTCTGTACCACATCCAGGCTTCTGGGTTAATGGGTTCACCCACTGAACCAAGAATGCGTAAGGATGAAAGGTCGTAGCGCTCTGTCCAAGCTTCACCCACACGCATGAGTGAACGTATGACCGTTGGTGCTGTGTAGAAAATATTAACTCTAAACTTTTCTACAATGCTCCAATAGCGGTCAGGGGTTGGCCAATTGGGCACACCTTCAAACATTACAGTTGTAGCACCAAGGGCAAGCGGGCCATAGACCATATAGGTGTGGCCAGTAATCCAGCCAACGTCAGCAGTGCACCAATATACGTCATCATCACGCATATCAAACACCCATTGAGTGGTGTGGGCTGCATAGGTTAAATAGCCACCAGTTGCATGCATAACCCCTGTGGGCTTGCCGGTGCTGCCGCTTGTGTGTAGTAAGAAAAGTGTATCGTTAGCATCCATGGATTCACATGGAAAGTCAGCATCAAGGGTAAAATCGTCTAATAAATCATGCCACCAAATATCACGACGGCGATCCATCTCAACTTCTTGATTGGCTCTATTTACAACCACAACGTGGGCAACAGAAGGGCATTTTTGTAAGATAGGGTCAAGGTTTGCTTTAAGCGGCTTGGGCTTACCAGCACGCATAACAGCATCAGCAGTAATAACAACTTTAGCCTTTGAGTCTTGAATACGGCCAAGCACACCACCCTCAGCATAGCCTGAGAAAATGGCAGTATGTATAGCGCCAATACGAGCACAAGCAAGCATGGCAATGATTAATTCTGGAATCATGGGCATATAGAGGGCGACTCGATCGCCTTTACGCACACGCAAAGAACTTAAGGCGTGAGCTATGCGGCATACTTCTGTATAAAGCATTTGATAGGTATAACAGCGCACTTCACTTTCGCGCTCACCCTGCCAAATTAAGGCTGCTTTATTGCGCCTTCCGCTAATTAAATGCCTATCAATACAGTTAAAGGCAGCATTGAGCTTTCCGCCCTTAAACCATTCAAATTGGTGTTTATCATAGTCAGCTTCTAATACTTGGTCCCAAGGTTTAAACCAGTGGATAAGCTGTCCTGCACGCTCGGCCCAAAAACCATCTGGGTCTTCTAAAGCTCTTTTGCAGATGGCTTCATACTCTTCAGGAGTTCTAACCCACGCTGTAGATTTTCCATGCATGGGTGGAATATAAGTACGTCGTTCATTGGATAAAGTTGTAATGATTTCCTTTGCCATAAACCTTTATTCCTCCTCGGACTATGCTATTTTGTGTTAAAAATGGTTCAAAATAGCCGTCAATAGTAAAACGTACATTGATAATAACAACACGTCAAGGGGGAAAAACTGTTTGTACACTCAATCTGCAGGGTTAAGTGCAGTTTTTTGCATCAAAATCATACGGAGATTTCATAAAAATAAAGCTATTAGGCCATATAGTTGATGCTGAAAAATGCGTTTCCACGCATTTTTCAAAAAAGACACGC